>NZ_JBFUAY010000331.1:0-3711 GCF_056406015.1 Rhizobium sp. P1_E1
GGCCATAATCCGAGACCGTCCGAATGGGGAGCTCCGGGTAGCCGGTCGATAGTGCTCACGTTGCGGCTCAGTTGGATTCATAAACAGGATCGGATGAAATGGACTCGTTGATAAGAAGACTTCAAGCTTTCCGACTTGGAGAAAATGAGAGCAGCCCTGACGATAGCCATAAAAGCGAAAGCGGTAAGGGCACTATGTTGGCTCAAAAACTAATCTCGACGGGAACTTTAGGGGCCGCAAATCGAGGACGATTGCTACAAGCATTGTACGACATAGGAGCATCTAGCAGGGCGGATCTGGCCCGCGTTACCGGTGTGACTCGAGGAACTATCGGTGGGATTGTGCAGCCTTTACTCGATCAGGGGGTGCTCGCCGAAGGAGAGGTGATCCCTCCCAATGAAACAGGCGGCAAGCCGGCTACCAAGTTGTGGTTTTCCAAGGACGCAAGGCCAATTTGCGCGGTGCTCCTGCTGCACGACCGCGTGAGTGCGTGTTTGGTCTCTTTGGAGGGCGAGGTCTATGCTCAACATGCCGTCGACTTTCCGAAGAACGTAGCAAATGCGGCCGACGCATTCCGTATTATAAGCACCTGTGTCGAAAAAGCCGTCGCATTTGGAAAGCCGATCTTGGGCATTGGTGTAGCCGTTGCAGGAATGATCAATACGGAGACTGGCACGATCGTGACCGTCAGTCTTGCGCCTTTCCTCGATGGATTTCCGCTCGAAACCGAATTGAACAAGCGGTTCGGAGTCACAGTCTGCGTCGATCAAGATACGAGGGCGTTACTCGTTGGGGATCGCTGGTTTGGACAGGGCCGCGGTCGGAGAAACTTCGCCTCGGTCTACATCGGAGAGACTTTGGGCGGAGCGCTTTACCTTGATGGACATCTCTATCGCGGACCCGCAGGTGCAGGTGGTGAAATCGGTCATACGACCGTAGACATCAAAGGTCGGATGTGCCAGTGCGGCAGACGCGGATGCTGGGAAACGATCGCCAGCTCGAAGTGGTTAAGGACCGAAGCTAAGGTCAGGCGGTTGCCACGACCTCTCTCCCTGGATGTGAGCCGATTGTTGACGCTGGCCGACAAGGACGTGCCGGGCGCAAGAGAACTCATTCGCGACTACACGTTCAATATTGCGGTTGGCCTGGCGAACCTCCAGCAGTTTATGGCGCCGAATTTCATTGTAATTCACGGGGACATTGTACGAGGGGGAGGCCCCATTCTTCGTCTAATTCAGGAAAGCTTCCACGATCTGGTATTCCATCGCCCAGGTGATGATATCGCCCTTGCTTTCGGAGATGGCGAATGCCTGGCTGCTCTACGCGGTGCCGCCAGTCTGCTTCTTTCTGAATTGCTGAATTTCGTCATCTAGCGGCCTCCGCATGCGATCCTCGGGTATGTATTGAGCGGCGCCAAAAATGGGGCTGCCGAGCTATCTCAATGTTCCGACTGCGTGCGCACCATTTCCGGTTCTGTCGCAAAACTTTTCACCGGGTTTGCAACCAGTATGGTAGGCGTAGATCCGGGTTGAAGATGAGCAGGCAGATTGAGTTTGCCGATGATGGTCGATTTCAAAGGCAGGCGAGATCATTGCACATAGTCTGACAGATCAGGAAACCGGCGATGCCTCGCAGCTGGAGCCGTTGCTGGATCAGATCGACGATGAGATCGACCAGTTCACTGCCGATGGAGCCTATGATGGCTATCTAACCTACGACGCAGTTCTCCGTCACAGCGCAGGCGCAAGGGTCGTCATTCCACCGCGCTCGAACGCGGTTGAACAGCCATCAATCGGTTTCTCGAGTTGCAATCACGAAAGCCTTTCTAAAGGATGGTAATAGGTCAAGATGTTAGGGGCGAAATCAAAAAGGCCCGCTTAAGCGAGCCCTTTACTCAGTGCTAAACGCATTTCCGGACTCAGTTTCCGCCATCCCGCTGGTCGGAAGCACGACCTCCACAGCTAGACCCATCTTTCGCACGCTGCCACGAATGATCGCAACTACCCGCGAAAGACTGTGAGGTCAGAGACGCTAAGACGATGAAAGCAGCCACAACTACCTTTGACATGTTATTCCCTCCCAAGTTTATTTACGGTTGTAGTCCTACTGCATTGGGATTGTGATTACACGGACTTTTCGCGAGCATTCGAGCTTAAGCACAAGCAAAACGGGAAAGTGGTTATCGCATCGTCAATGTCTTCCGCTTTAACAGTGACGCGGCGCCAACGCGCCGTCTCAGCCCAGCCTTGTTGCGGCATGATCCTCTGCCGCACCCGGGAGGCAAAGYCGCCGTTCTATTGCCACATGCCGATCGCGCCATCAGTGGTCGTGTCGAGCCGGATGGGCCGACCTGTGAAATCCTGTTTGCCTTCCCCCAGGGCAGGTTTCGCGCCATCTGTATTTCGGCTGATAGTTGTTGGTCATGTAGCGAAAGGGCGGTGCTTTTCACGGTATTACGCAGGTCTGGAAACCCCGAAGCCGGTCGGGATTGTATCCCCGATCCGTACAAAGGCCTTCGGGCGTTAAATCTTCTTCGTCAATTTCCACTGCAGAGCCTTCATCAATCGTCAGATCCGCAATTTTGGCGCCTTCCCTCGTCCAATATCGCAAGGAATATCTGAACTCGTCAGTCGAGATGTCGAACTTCTGTGTGYGATAAACAGTGATCTTTGCCATCCACTTCTCCTCCTCACTCGTGTCCCCGCCCGCGATAGGTCGTAGGGATTCCTGCTGCTTCATGGCACTGAGCAAGCGTCTCCAGCCACGCTGATAACCCTGACGGCACTTCAACATTCCCAGCTTCCAGCGCCTCCACCCACGAGAGATCACATTGCAGCGCRCTGGCAAGATTTATTGGCGTCCAGCGGATGTGCAGAAGGCATTCGGTGAAACGAGCAGGGGTCATGGTGGGCTCCAATTCGTGTTATTCGACACAGTGGCAGCGCTTGCATGCATGTCAATCACGCCGCGTATGTTTCGTAACGCAAGTTTCCACACATTGCGCCAAAAGAGGTCGGCGGCCTGTGGACGTTAGTAACGATACGGCGTCGTGTTCAGTTTCTTTGCAAATGCTCCTCACTCACGTTCTGGACGACAAACGCGAGGAGCGCAGATGCAGGAAAACATTCGCCCAATAGCACCTATCGGTATATCTGGTTTGGCCGCAAGCACCACCGGCCGGAATGCCTATCTTTGAATTGATCAATCCGACCGATTTTTACGTCGACCCGGCTTACCAGCGCAACATCAGTGAAAAGGGTATGCGTCAGATCCGGCGCATCATCGAGGGGTTCGACTGGGCGAGCTTCAAACCCCGATCTGCGCCTTAGACTACATCGGCCGAACGGCATCTGGCCGCTGACATGCAAAGTCACCTCACAGGTGAATATCTAGGAGCAAGCAAATGCTAGAAGCTGCACGAAACCGCGTCATCCATACCCTTCATGCTCATCCCTGGACAAGAATGTCTCATAAAATGGAATGCTCCGCCGCCTGGCGGTTTCTCGCGACGGTCGCCCTCGCAAGCTTCGCGTCGTCGGCCTTTGCGGACACCTCGTCCACCTCATGGCCACAAACGCAAAGTGACATTAAGGCCGACACCGACGTCCATTTCGGCACACTTGCCAATGGAATGCGGTTTGCGATTATGCGCAATGTCACGCCGCCCGGACAGGCAGCTATCCGCTTTCGCATTGGCTCCGGTTCGCTCGA
>NZ_JBFUAY010000332.1:0-3709 GCF_056406015.1 Rhizobium sp. P1_E1
GAGTTAGGGCGTCCTTTGTGGGTCATAAAGGACGCACGGCGCTCTGAGGCGGTGGAGTGCCAATCGCACGACGTTCGAACACGGGATGGGAGGCATCTGACATGACCAGGAAATATACCGGGCAATGCGCCTGCGGCGCAGTAAGATTTGCCTTCGACACGGACCCGAACTTTGTCGCCAACTGCCATTGCCTGGACTGCAAGAGGGCAACGGGCGGCGAGGCCGCCACGTTCTTCGCCGTGCCGCAGGAAGATTTCACCGTGATCAGCGGCAGCCCGAAAGCGTTTCATTACATCGCCGATTCAGGCAAAGGGCTCGACCGCAACTTTTGCCCCGATTGCGGCGCCAGGTTATTCAGCAGCAACCTCGAGAGCTTCCCCGGCCTCGTCTTCGTGACGCTCGGCAGCCTCGACCGGCCCGAGTTGATCAAGCCGGGGGTCGAAATGTTCACCCGGCGCCGGCTGGCCTGGGCAAGGCCGCTCGATCTTCCGCAGTTCGATGGCATGCCTGGTTGAGCCGCGACGCCGGATCGAATTCTTCTTGAAGAAAAATTCGATCCGGTGTCGGATCGGCCAAGCCACGTCCGTCCTAGGTTCGTCCATTCCGTAAATCCAAAAAGGATCACGACCATGCCGAGTACCATACGCCTGCACCGCGTTCTGGCGACCACCCCGGAGAAAGTCTATCGCGCATTCCTGGAGGCGGACGCGCTTGCCAAGTGGCTTCCGCCGAACGGCTTCCTCTGCACTGTGCACCATTCGGAGCCGGTTGTCGGCGGCACGTTCAGAATGTCCTTCCGCAACTTCACGACGGGCAACAGCCACGCCTTCGGCGGCGAATATCTCGAGCTCGTCCCGGGCGAACGTCTGCGCTACACCGACAGGTTCGACGATCCCAACCTGCCGGGCGAAATGGAAGTCACCGTGACGCTGAAGAAGGTTTCGGTCGGCACCGAGGTGGATATCGTACAGGCAGGCGTGCCCGACGTCATTCCGCCCGAGGCTTGTTATCTCGGCTGGCAGGAGTCGCTGCGAAACCTCGCCAGGGTTGTCGAGCCCGACATCCAGGAATAGCGCAAGATCGCGCCGGTCGGACGACAACCGTCCGGCATCGGCGACATCAATCAATCCCCATGTTTGGCCAGGGCGTTGCGGGCGGCCGCAGCGCCCCAGTCGTCGGAAAGGTCCTGCCCCTCGATTTCGGCTTCCTTGATCGGCGTTGCCAGGATCAGCGGCGTGGAGCCGAAAGGCAGGCCGTCGATCCGGCCTGCGTCACGGCTGAGTACGATCCGGGTCATCGGGCGGTAATCCTCGGTCAGCCGGCAGAACAGGATGGCGCCGTGCTTCTCGACATCGCGGGCCACACGATAACCGTCTGCCACGAGGTCGCCGATGTTGATCAACAGGTTCGCCCAGTTTTCGATCCCGGCCGCATCCAGTGTCGCGGCGTCGAGTTCCATGAAAAGCTCGCATTCGACGCCGTTCTCAGGCTCAGATATGCCGGCCCAGGGGGTCGACAGCCCGTCGGTGGCAAGCGTCAGCCTTCCCGGCGCATGGATGGCGAGGATCCGGCGGTGCGGGCCGAACCATTTCGTCTGGGCGTGAATGTTGGCCGTTCCGCGCTCTGCGGCAAAATCCTCCTGGACTGTGCCGCGGCTCTGCCAGAAGACGCGCCGCGTAGCGGCAGCGGTTTCGTAGATCGGGTCGTCGGGGCCGCGCGGCACGATCGTCCGGTCATAACTCGTTTCGAGCGTGATCTCTCCCCGCATGAAGGGGAACTTCGGCTTCCTCCAGCGGATTATCACCTTGTTGAAGCGGGGCATCCCTGATGCACCGAGCTTTTCAACGACATCAGAGATGATATCGAGCGGATGCCTGGAGGCCTCAGGGACATAGTTTCCCTCGGCATCGCGGTAGCCGCCCGTCCGGGAGGAATGCCCTGCCTGCATCGTGGTGGCTGTCCATTCGCCGCTGACCGCGCCCGCCGGCGCCTTGTCGAGAGCCGGTGCAAGTTCCCGGATCGCATCGTCAATCGAATAGAATGCCACGTCGCCCTCCGCCTTCGCCCAAAGATCGTATCCCCCGCGGCCGCTCGGCCGCGAGCAGAAGCTAGCGCGGAGGCGTCGCCGATCAATAGCGAGGTGGACGTCGCGAGCAGGGGAGGCGCCCAGATCCCTGGGCGCAGGAGAATTCTTCACTTAGGTGCGGTGAGGCCCGCGGCGCTTATTTGCTTCCGTTGTTCGGGCGCGCCTTGGCGCTGTCGTTGTTGGTCGACGAGGCGGTTTTTCCGTCTGGTTGCTGCCCGAAATATGTCCCGCCGAGATGGCCGCCGGCGCTGGTGTTCCTCACCTGCCGTTCGGCGCGTTTCTGGAGTTCACGAACGTTGGTCTTGCTCATTTTCGGCTCCATGTTTGAGGTGGACATCTGGTCAACCGATGGCGGACGACACGRTTCCATATTTTTGCGGAGGGCGGTGTCCTTTACGTCGGCGGCGGGCTTGGGGGAACGTTTGCTCACCCGTCGTCGGTGTCCCGCTTCGCTGCCGCTCACCCGATGGAAATATTCGCACGTCGGACATTTGGAGCTCCTTCTTTTGGCTTCGTTGTAGAAAGCCGATCCGGGACAACATCCCGATGAAATGATCGGCGTGGAGCAGCCGGTGCCGACCTAAGCGAGGAAAAGCGGAAAGGCTCTAAAGTTTGGGCCTGCGCTTCGCAAGCGCCTTGCGCGCCGCCATCCCACTCCACTGCTCGTCAGGATCGAGGTCTGCGACTTCGGCGTCTCTCGCAGCGAATTCCTGGACAAATTTACCATCACAAGAAAATCGTCTTTCATTTCACAGTATATGTGTTAACACTTTATTAGGGATGGGGAGTATTCCGGTTCTGATTTAAGAAATATGGGCATTGTTGCCGATAATATCGGCACGACCGCATGTTCAACGCGTGTCATGCTGGTTTGCTAATCTTGAATCAATGCCGGGTTACTTGTTTTGTATTATGGGGGGTTATTTTGATGGGTACGCAAAGCACCGGCGGCGGCAGCACGACTTCTTTCTCCAATACGCCGCAGGCGAAGGATGACTCTTACATCTGGACAGAAGACCAACTGCTCAGTCTCCAGCTCTACAATGCGGCCACCAAAACCATAACCCTCGACGTCATGTCGAATGATCTTGGCGGGAATGCCAAATCCCTCTTTTCGGTCGACGACGGTGATGGCAATCCAATTACCGCCGACTACGAGCTTCTTGCGAAAGACGTCGGAGCGAATGGGGCATCTGCCTGGGAGAAGTCCCTGCTCGGCAATTGGGTCAGGATCAATAATGGAAAGATCGAATACCGTCTTAGTGACGGAAGCGGCATCGCGGGCTCGGGCGCGGATATCAACACGCTGTCTGCCGGTGAAATCCTCAAAGATAGTTTCGTCTACGCGATACGGCTCGGCAATGGCACGCTGAGCGAGGCAAATGTCTCGATCTCGCTCACCGGCGCCAACGATGCGGCTTCGATCGTCGTCGATGCGACGGTCACCGACGATCGGGCGACGGTCGAGGCGGGTGCGGCCGGCAGCGGCGATCCGAATGCCTCCGGCAAGCTGACGGTCAGCGATGTCGACGACGGCGAGGCGGCGTTTGCCGCCCCGGCCTCCCTCAACGGCATCTATGGCAGCTTCACCTTCAATGCCGCCAGCGGCAGCTGGACCTATAC
>NZ_JBFUAY010000333.1:0-3694 GCF_056406015.1 Rhizobium sp. P1_E1
GCCTAAGGATATAACCAATCACCAGGCAGCTGAGAGGCACTGAGGGAGACCGGTCGAGCGAGGCGACTGACGCCCGGTTCTCTGCTTCAGTATCGTGCCCTGCAAACCCGAGGCCCAGCCATCAGCCGCGGCCATGGATCCCAGGCTCGAGGCCTGGGATGACGGAGGTTGGGGCGTGCGTTTTCGCCAAGCTCCCCGCCGATCGAGCCGACAGCCGGCGTGGAGCAATAGCGCACTTTAGCGATGCCTGATGAACCCTTTCCGTTGCCGTTCTATGGGAGTATTTTGCTCTCACTCAACTGAGCGGTGGAGAGTGCAGTGTTTGTGGACGGCCGTCGCACGTTTCTGCTCTTCTTGGCCGTCGCATCCTCTCAGATGGCGTTCGCGCCACGATCACGTGCGGCCGACGACACCGTTACCATCGACGGCGGGATGCTGAAGGGTGAGAGGTCGGGCACGGTCTTCAGCTTCAAAGGCATACCCTATGCGGCGCCACCGGTTGGTGATCTGCGATGGCGCAATCCCAGACCGATGAAGCCATGGAGCGGGACCAGGGATGCCCGCGCTTTCGGTCCGTCCTGCATGCAGACCGACGACCTGCCGAAGTCGGAGGATTGTCTGACCCTCAATGTCTGGACACCCGTCAAGCGTCTCCGCACGCCGCTGCCGGTGATGGTCTGGATTTACGGCGGCGCTCTTGCCCATGGAAACACCGCTCAGTATCCCGGTGGCCATCTCGCCGCCCGGAAGGTTGTGTTCGTCAGCATGAATTACCGCATGGGCCGACTGGGTTATTTTGCCCATCCGGCGCTGATGAAGGAATCCCCTGACGAGCCCGTCGGCAACTATGGTTACATGGATCAGCTGGCCGCCCTGAAATGGGTCCAGCAAAATATCGAAGTCTTCGGCGGCGATCCGAAGAAAGTGACGATCTTCGGAGAGTCGGCCGGTGGCGGCTCGGTGATGGCGCACATGATATCGCCACTGTCACGCGGGCTGTTCCGGGGCGCCATTCTACAGTCGCCGAGTCTGCCGACCGCGCGGGCGCAGAGCACGCCTTTGTCACCTTTGAAGGAAGCGGAGAAAATCGCGTTGGACTATGCGGCTTCTCTGGGAATCAATGGCAGCGATGCCGAGGCTCTCGCCGCCCTTCGGGCGCTGCCTGCGGAAAAGCTCACCGAAGGCGCATCGGCACAAGAGGTGCTTGTGGGAATGTCGACAGGCAAGCCTGTCATCGGCATCTCAGGCGCGATCATTGACGGACGGTTTTTGCTCGAAACGCCGGAAGCGGCTTTTGCGGCGGGCCGTCAGGCGCCGGTTCCGGTCATCGTCGGGGCAAATGATCGTGATCTCGGCATCGGTGAGGCCGCGACGAAAGACGATCTCTTCGCGCTCTTCGGGAAGCATGCCGCCGAAGCCCGGACGCTCTACGATCCGACCGGCCAACAGACCCTCGATGAGCTGAAGCAGCAGGTTCTGGCCGACAAGACGCTTGTCGAACCATCCCGCCACCTCGCTGACGAGATGATCCGCGCTGGTCAGCCGACGTGGTGGTATCGTTTCTCCTATGTCGCCGAGGCTCTCCGCAACGAACCGACATGGAAAGGCACTCTGCACGGCTTCGAAATTCCGTATACGCTGGGCATTCCAAACGCACTGGTGAAAGACAAGGTGACGCCTGCCGACTGGGCCATGGCCACATTGGCGAGTGCTTACTGGGTCGAATTTGCAGCGAGTGGTGACCCCAATGGCGGCTCACGGCCAAAATGGCCTCACCACGACCCATTCGTCGAGAGGGTCATCGACTTCGGCAATGACGGCGCAACGGTCGGAGCCGATCCGCTGCAGCCGAGGCTCGACCTCTGGCAAAGCCATTGGGAGGAGACGAAATGACGGGGCGGTACCTGTCGTCTGGTCTGTTGCCTTACCCATTGCGGGAACTGCCGAATAACACAAGCCCGCCTCGTCATTGCCGTCTTCCTGGGAAGACCTTTCCGGATGTCGCGATTGACGGAAGCCCGATCTCCGTTGAATTGCGCTTGGCAGCTTCGGGTCGACAGGCGGCAGCCGGGTCTGTCGGATTGCGCCAGAAGCAGACGTCCTATTCCCGCTGGGCTGTCTCGCATAGGCTGAGAAACTCGCCTAGTCGCTGAGCTAAAGTTGTGCGATATTCAAAGCGGGATCGAACTCTGTCTACCGCAGCTCTATGCGAGACAATCTGCCGATGCCGGCAAACACAGCCGTCCTTGACGCCGATCCCACCTGCACTAGCAGGCACTGATCGCCCCTTCGGCGCATAATACATAGCCACGAACAACTTTCAGCCTACCGCATTGCACGCACCGTAGCACCGTTCAAACCGGTGCCGTAACGGGCGCGCAAAAATCAGGAGGAGGAGTAATTATGAGCTATACAAAAAACCTCTGTTTCGGACTACTGGCTTCGGCATTTGCTGTCACGTTAAGTGCACCGGCAATCGCTCAGAACCAAACGCCGAAACCAAACATCGTCGTCATCATGGGCGACGACGTTGGCATCTGGAATATCGGCGCCTACAATCGCGGTATGATGGCGGGCCGCACGCCAAATCTCGACAAGCTTGCGGCCGATGGCATGCTCTTCACCGACTACTACGCCGAGGCGAGTTGCACGGCAGGCCGTGCGAACTTCATCACCGGCGAGCTGCCGGTCCGCACCGGCATGACCACGGTGGGCCAGGCGGGTTCTCCGATCGGTCTGCCGGCTGCTGCCCCCACGCTCGCGACCGTGCTCAAGTCCATGGGCTACGCCACTGGGCAATTCGGCAAGAACCATCTCGGTGACCTGAACGAGTTCCTGCCGACCGTTCACGGTTTCGATGAGTTCTTCGGTTATCTCTACCACCTCGATGCGATGGAAGACCCCGCGCACCCTGGTTATCCGCAGGACCAACTGAACGTCGTCGGGCCACGCAACATGGTCCATTCCTGGGCGACAGAGGTGGATGATCCGACAGAAATGCCGCGCTGGGGCAAGGTGGGCAAACAACGGATCGAGGATGCCGGCACGCTCTATCCTGAGCGCATGAAGACCGTTGACGACGAAATCCAGTCCCTCTCTTTCAAGTTCATCGAAAAGGCCAAGGCGGAGGGAAAGCCGTTCTTCCTGTGGCTCAACCCGACCCGCATGCACATCGTAACGCATCTCTCCGACAAGTATGAAAATATGCGCAACTCGGAGAATGGATGGACCATTCACGAGGCTGGCATGGCCCAACTTGATGACATCGTGGGCGCCACGATGCAAAAGCTCAAGGATATGGGCGTAGACGACAACACCATCGTCATGTTCACCACCGACAACGGAACCGAGAACTTTACCTGGCCTGATGGCGGGCAGACGCCGTTCTATGGCGGGAAGGGCACGACCTTTGAGGGCGGCTTTCGCGCACCGGCAATGATCCGCTGGCCTGGACATGTCCCGGCCGGCTCAATCGGCAACGGCTTGATTTCGGGCCTCGACTGGTTCCCGACTTTCACCGCGGCCGCAGGCAATGCCAATATTGCCGTGGAACTTAAGGCCGGAAAGGAAATGAACGGGCAGAAGTACAAAGTGTATCTCGACGGTTATGACCAAACGAGCATGATCACCGGGTCCGGTCCGTCGAACCGCCACGAAATCTGGTATTTCGCCGAAAGTGCTCTCGGTGCTGCCC
>NZ_JBFUAY010000334.1:0-3680 GCF_056406015.1 Rhizobium sp. P1_E1
CCAGACGTGGGGCCGGCCCCTCCCGTAGGAGCATCAAACGTGCTCAAGCCTTGCTTGGCCCGGATGTCCACCGCGTTCAGGACTCACTGGAATGATGGAAAGGAACAAGATGGCCGATCAGCTCACAGTAGAAATTATTGCTGCAATCAAAAATCTCGCCCAATCGGAAAACGGCGGGAGGATCCCTGTAGCAATCGGAGAAATCACCGCTGATAGCGAATTGACCTCGCTTGGCATCGATTCACTGGCATTGGCCGATGTGCTCTGGGACCTGGAGCAGGCCTACGGCATCAGGATCGAGATGAACACCGCCGATGCCTGGTCTAATCTGAAAAACATCGGCGATGTCGTCGAAGCCGTTCGCGGCCTGATCGCGAAGGAGGCATGATGGACAGGCGCGTCGTAATCACGGGAATTGGCGGACTATGCGGATTAGGAACAAACGCTTCATCTATTTGGAAAGAAATGCGGGAAGGCCGCTCTGCAATCAGCCCGATCATCACGACTGATCTCTATGATATGGAAGGCACGGTCGGTGCCGAGATCAAGGCGATACCAGCACACGCCATCCCGCGCAAACAGCTTGTCTCCATGGACCGCTTCAGCCTTCTCGCGGTGATTGCTGCAACCGAAGCCATGAGGCAGGCCGGACTTTCCTGCGATGAACAAAATGCCCACCGCTTCGGCGCCGCGATGGGCGTCGGCGGGCCTGGCTGGGGAACGATCGAAGAAACTTACCGCAGCATCCTTCTGGACGGAGTGACCCGGGCGCGCATTTTCACCGCACCAAAGGGAATGCCAAGCGCGGCTGCCGGCCAGGTCAGCATTTTCTTGGGTCTACGCGGCCCCGTCTTCGGCGTCACCTCTGCCTGCGCTGCGGGAAATCACGCCATCGCTTCTGCGGTAGATCAGATCAGGCTGGGCCGTGCAGACGTCATGCTTGCCGGGGGAAGCGATGCGCCGCTCACATGGGGCGTCCTGAAATCATGGGAAGCACTGCGCGTGCTTGCCCCTGATACCTGTCGCCCGTTCTCCGCCGATAGGAAAGGCGTTGTCCTTGGCGAGGGTGCCGGAATGGCTGTCCTGGAAAGTTACGAGCACGCTGCTGCCCGCGGTGCGACTATGCTTGCCGAGGTTGCCGGAATCGGACTTTCCGGCGATGCCTACGACATTGTCATGCCGTCCATCGAGGGACCGGAGGCCGCAATGCGCAGCTGCCTCGCCGATGCCGAGCTAAACCCGGACGATGTAGACTACCTGAACGCGCACGGCACCGGCACCGTTGCGAATGACGAGATGGAGACGGCAGCGATCAAGCGCGTCTTCGAAGACCACGCTTTTCAGATGTCCGTCTCCTCCACCAAGTCCATGCACGCCCATTGCCTGGGTGCTGCCAGCGCACTTGAAATGATTGCCTGCGTCATGGCGATCCAAGAAGGCGTCATACCGCCCACCGCCAACTATCGTGAGCCTGACCCCCAGTGCGATCTCGACGTCACTCCCAATGTCCCGCGTGAGCGCAAGGTGCGCGTAGCCATGAGCAATGCGTTCGCCATGGGAGGCACCAACGCCGTCCTGGCATTCAGACAAGTGTGAAGAGGCGGACGATGTGGCCGTGAATGGTTCCAGCTGCAACCGCGAGGGTGGTGCCGCTGGAGAGAAGCTAGCTGGCGTGCCGTTACATATGCAGGTCAATTCGCACCGATGGTTAGCCCACAATGGCTCGCCGGGGATTGCTCACAAGGCGGGGTGGGGAAAATATGGTTGCGTTCCGTAGTTATGATCATTCACGCAACCGGCTGGAAAGAGCGCCCGCTCCGGGTTTGGCACTCGGAGCGGCTCTTCAAATTCACTTGCTATCGATTCCGCTTGCCGGCCGGGCTGGTCACTGCCACTTTCAATCCACTGCTGTCGAACGAGCCTCTGGACCACGCAAACGACGCGTTGTCGACCGTTTTCCTGCCGGGACTTCTCTTCTGCGCCATGCGATGTTGAGCGTCGAGAAGAGGAGCTTATCTGAACCTCGTTCAAGCCGGGCGTCAGAGGACCAACAACTTCATCGATGAACGCGAACTGAGAACAGACAATGACACGCACTCAAAAAGAAAAGATGCTGGCGGGCGAGATGTACAACCCGGCGGACGAGGAGATTCAGACGGACCTGTTGGCCACGGGAGCTTGGCTGAAGAGATATAATGATACTCTGGGAAGTACGGCCGAGCATTGGAACGCACTTCTTCTGGAGCGACTAGGAGAGGTCGGAACTGGAGCCGTCATCCGTCCGCCATTTCATTGCGACTACGGCTTCAACATCAGGCTTGGTGCCTACGTTTACATCAATTTCAACTGCGTAATCCTTGACGTAGCAGAAGTGACGATCGGTGCTGGGACGGCAGTCGGACCGGCTGTGCAGATTTACACCGCCGACCATCCGCATGATCCCGAGCAGCGGCAGGCTGGTCTGCAGCTAGGTCGGCCTGTCCGGATTGGCAAAGACGTCTGGATTGGTGGTGGAGCAATTATCCTCCCAGGGGTGACGATCGGCGACAACGCCGTCATCGGCGCCGGAAGCGTAGTCACCCGCGATATACCCGCAGGGGAAAAGGCCATGGGAAATCCGGCTCGGTTGAAGCGCTGAGGCAAGCCGCTGAGAACGCCATAGTCAAGGCAGTGCTTGTGAACCAACACTCCCACTTGCCACCAAGCCGATGCGGCGTGGTTGATTCATAAATATCGGATATCAGACCGGCCAACGCGGCAACCACGACGGCTTTCTGACGCATGCACATATGTGGGCTTTGCACGTCTCGTCGAACCAGTGGAAACTGAACTCGCCTGAGAAGGCGAGGTGTTTCGCCATCAATTCAATGAACTTGGTGCGGCATCTCCACCTACATTGAGCGGATCTCGTAAAGGCAATGGCGCGAGTTGCATCCACAATTTGGATGTGCGCGATCACAACAATCGATTTTAAACATCTTACCGGATGCGATTAGAAGGTTCCGCAAATGGGCGCGCTACAAAGCATCGTGGCACCTTCGTCCTTTGGCACACCGAACGGAGACAAATCAATGTGTGGGATTGTTGGCATCGTCGGGCGGCGCCCGGTGTCGCAGCGACTGCTCGACGCGCTAAAGCGTCTGGAGTACCGCGGATATGACTCCGCTGGCGTTGCCACGATCTCTGAGGGCACGTTGGAGCGCTGCCGCGCGCAGGGTAAGCTCGTCAATCTTGAAATGAGGCTAAAGCAACAGCCGCTAGACGGGATCATCGGCATCGGCCACACCCGCTGGGCTACTCATGGGGCGCCGACAGAACGAAACGCTCATCCACATATCGTCGACGGTATTGCCGTCGTTCATAACGGTATCATCGAAAACTTCGCGGAGCTGAAGGCCGAACTGGAGGCGACTGGTGCGGATTTCGAGACGAGCACCGATAGCGAGGTCGTCGCGCATCTCCTCGCAAAATCCCGTCGCGGCGGTATGAGCGGCCGAGAGGCCATGCACGCGATGCTAAAGCGGCTGAAGGGAGCCTTCAGCCTTGCAATTCTTTTCCAGGATGAGCCAGCCACCATTATGGCGGCGCGCAATGGACCTCCGCTGGTGATTGGTCATGGCGACGGGGAAATGTTTCTAGGCTCCGACCCTATCACGCTTGCTCCCTTAACCAACGAAGTT
>NZ_JBFUAY010000335.1:0-3627 GCF_056406015.1 Rhizobium sp. P1_E1
TACAAGATCTATGCCATGCGCGCCGATGGAGCTGACGAACAATTATTTGCTGCAATTTCAGTTAGGTGGGCGAAAAAACTGAATCGGGGAGGAAGAACGCGTGTCGCGAAGCCGACAAAGGTGACGATGTCGTAAGTTGATTGTCATCAACCCTATCCCAACCGAAAAACGCTGTTGGCTAGTCCTGGTGAGATCATGGATGATGATCAAGCGCCACGCCGAGGGATCCCGTGCACCAGGAAGGGGTAAGTGCCGTGCTGTTCCGCCCCGGTCAAAAATACTCCGGCCTCATCCTTGCAGGGATGACGTCCTTAGGCAGTGGTGTAGCTAGATTGCGCTGGTCATCAGTGTTTTCCGGTAGGGTTGGAAGATGATGAAGGCATCGCAGTTTTTGGAGGCGCAGAAGGCGTTCATCTTGAAGCAGGGTGATGAAGGTGTGTCGGTTGCTGAGATCTGCTGGAAAACGAGGATCAGCCAGGCTACTTACTTCAACTGGAAGAAATAGTACGCTGGCATGTTGCCGGCGGTTCCCGAAGACTTTCCTACCATCTTTCGATGTTCCTGCAGTGCTGGTTCACACCTGTTGAAGCCTTTGTAACGGAGCCGTCCTTTGTTGGCGTCGCACCGATGTCTTCCATGATTTTTTCCAACCGCTCGCCGACCTGATTTGCAAGCGTTCGACTGAGACGGCGCTTCCATCCTGACATATAGCAACCCGAAGGACGTGGATTTCAAAGGAGGCACTCGAAGCTGCCCGTCTTCAGTCCAAGCCCTTACTTGAGTGCGGCGATCAATGTCGATTGCAGCAAGACGTCACTCCACTAGCGGGCGCCAATGACGATCGCAGGAAGGATTGGCTTCTCCGGAGGCAAGGGTCGTCCATTCCTTCACCACGTCAGACCTGTACYCCATCGCACAAACTGCTAGAAAGAGCGCCCGCGGAAATTGGAGAAATCGTCGGCTACCGGACGCGGACGGTAGCGGTGGAACTAGAAAACCGTTTGTTTTCCGGCCGCCAGAAGGAAGCTCAAAGACATGAACATGGCCTCGAAGATTGCGAAATCCCCTGTTTTCCCATCCATTGGCGCCCTGCTTGCAGAGGCTCGTCAGGCTCGCGGCTATTCTTTGGACGACCTCGCAGAAACCACTGGTCTGACTGTGGCCGAGCTGACAGCTCTTGAGAGCGACGAGGATTTTGATGCTTCAAGGATAGGAAGGACCGCGGCCGCTCTAGGAGTTTTAGACAAAATTTGAAACACGCGTCGCGCTGAAGTCGTTACGCAGCTGCCATAAGGAGGGTGCCTGCCGATGGTGGAAACCCGGCCACGCGATCATCGCAGCACGGTGATCAACGAGCGATCTCACCGCATTTATTCCTCCACCAATCGCAACACTGGCGACGCGCCATATACGCGGTACGTCTTGAGGTCGACTTGAACCATCGGGCCACGCGGCGTGTGCATGGTGAGGGTGCTGATATCGACGTCAATACCGGATTTGTGTACGTCGCGGATTGCGTCATTCATTTGTTGAAGCGCTGTACCGAGTCTTTCCTCAGCATGCTTCTGTCTCGTGAGGTAAGGTGTCATGGTTGACCTGATTGTTTGCTGCTTGTGTCGCTTATGCGTTTATTCGGGATGGCGCTACATATAGATAGGCGTTTCGGGCATACCATCGAGCATGCTCCTCTTTAGTCTAGGAATGGTGGCCCGTCGCCAAGTAACTGCTATGGCATTTCGGCCTTTTTGACTTTCGGATTATTCCGTCCAAAGGGCGGGAGGCGGGACGAAAATATGCCTCCCGATCGTTGGGAGAGCTCCGTTATGGCTCCAGCACCAGCGCATCCCATTTGGCATTGACAGTTCTTCGCTCTCGACATGGCTTTAAGCTTGTTGCGCCACATAGAACGCCATGCTGAAGTTTTTATTTCGTCCAGTCGGCGCCATTTCAAAATCAGATTCCACGATTGAAAGAAATATTGGCATCATGTCATTATCTAAAGTTCATAAAATCGATAGACTAAGACAACAAACAAAGGTGTCGCCGGCATGAAAATTCTGGGTCTTGCGGGAAACGTAAAACGACCATCGCGAACTGCCTCTCTAGTGGAAGCAACCGTGTCGGCAGCCACAGCGAAGCTAGGTCTCGACGGGCGAACTATAGAACTGGTTGACGCTGCCCCCATTCTCTTCAAGGCGCTTCGATCCGATCGGCTGGATGCGGAGGGGCGGGCGATCATCGACGCAGTCGAGGCGGCTGATGTGCTGGTTGTCGGGTCGCCGGTCTACCGGGCGTCGTATACAGGCGCCCTCAAGCATCTTTTCGATCTTGTCGACTACCGCGCACTTGCCGGAAAGCGGGTCATTCTCGCTGCCACAGGCGGCACACCGTTGCACGGCTTGATGACTGAACATCAGCTGCGCCCGCTGTTCGGCTTCTTCAACGCCCTGACGCTGCCGACGTCGATCTACGCCACTGAAACCGATTTTGCGGATTATGAGATCACCAGTCCAGTGGTTCGCGAGCGCATCGAGCGCGCCGTTTCAGAACTGGCGCAGGTCCTGCCGGTCTCCGATCACACCGCTGCCGCTCGCGCTCATGGAAACCGTCCAGCGCTCGTCGCCGCGTCAGCCTAGCCGTTCCAAGAGGGAGTGTATCATGTCCTATGCCAGCAGAGAGCCGGTCAAATTCGCCTACTGGGTCCCCAATGTTTCGGGGGGCCTCGTCATTTCCAACATCGAGCAGCGTACGAGCTGGACAATCGACTACAACAGAAAACTGGCGCAGATCGCCGAAGCCAGCGGTTTCGATTATGCGCTGAGCCAGATCCGATTCACGGCCGGCTATGGCGCCGAATTCCAGCATGAATCTGTTTCCTTCAGCCATGCGCTGCTGGAATCGACGACGACACTGAAGGTGATCGCTGCAATCCTGCCCGGACCATGGAACCCAACACTGGCGGCCAAGCAGATTGCGACGATCAATCACCTCACCAATGGCCGTGTCGCCGTCAATGTCGTCAGTGGCTGGTTCCGCGGCGAGTTCCACGCGATTGGCGAACACTGGCTGGACCATGACGAGCGCTACCGCCGATCGGAGGAATTCATCCGCGCACTGCGCGGTATCTGGACCGAAGACAATTTTACGTTCCACGGCGATTTCTATCGCTTCAACAATTATTCGCTGAAGCCAAAGCCGATCGATCCGCAGCCGGAAATCTTCCAGGGCGGCTCTTCTCGCGCTGCGCGCGACATGGCATCGCGTGTTTCCGACTGGTATTTTACCAACGGCAACACGCCAGAGGAAATCAGCAAGCAGGTCGCCGATATTCAAGGTAAGGCAAAAGCCAACGGCCACTCGGTGCGCGTCGGCGTCAATGCCTTCGCAATCGTGCGCGAGACTGAAGAGGAAGCCCGCGCCGTTCTGGCCGAGATCATCGAAAAGGCGAATCCCGAGGCCGTCAAGGCTTTCGGCCATGAAGCGAAAAATGCCGGAAAATCCTCGCCGGAAGGTGAGGGGAACTGGGCGAAATCCTCTTTCGAGGATCTGGTTCAGTACAATGATGGTTTCCGCTCCAATCTCATCGGCACACCCCGCCAGGTCGCCGAGCGAGTTGTCGGCCTGAAG
>NZ_JBFUAY010000336.1:0-3613 GCF_056406015.1 Rhizobium sp. P1_E1
GTGCTGCCTTGCAGAAGCCCCATGGGCGCGAATTCCGCGATTGGCTCATTGCTATTTCCCGTCAGCAGGCTTCGGCATCGGCTCCTGCTGCATAATTTCTCAAATCGGAATCGATTTGAGAAATTATGCATCGATTCAAAAATGTTACAGCGTCCTTTGCGCGTCAGAAAGGACGCGCGGCGCTGTACGTCAACACTTTAGAAAAACTAAAACGGAACTCAGCTACGCGATATTGATGAAAATTTGCGCCTGGCGATAATTTGCGCAGTCGCCTTCAAGGGGACGGCGTGGCGGACAATGGCAGGAGAACTCAATGGCGCGGACCGACAAGATGAAACTCGGGACTTTCGTCTATACGTTCGGCTTTCATCCGGCCTCCTGGCTGCATCCGGCAAGCGACGTCAATGGCGCCAACGACTTCGCTCATCTGCTCGATGTCGCCAAGCGATCCGAGGCGGCCAAATTCGATTTCATGTTCATGGCGGATTCTCCTGCCGCCGCCGTCGGCGATCCGAATGCGCTTGCCCGAATTCCGACCAAGATGAACCGCTTCGAACCCCTCTCGCTGCTCTCGGCTCTGGCGGTCACCACCAACGATCTCGGTCTCGTGGCGACGGTCTCAACGAGTTATTACGAGCCATACAATGTCGCGCGTCTGTTCGCCTCGATCGACCATCTGAGCAAGGGGCGTGTCTGCTGGAATGTCGTCACTTCCGATCACGACGAAACCGGCTACAACTTCAACCGCGAGGGGCTCGACCCGCATGCGCTGCGCTACGAGCGCGGCAACGAATTCGTCGATGTCGTGTTCGGCCTCTGGGACAGCTTCGAGGATGGCGCACTGCTTCTCGACCGTGAAAACGGTGTCTACTATGACAAAGACAAGCACCATACGCTCAACCACAAAGGCAAGCACTTCCAGGTTCGCGGGCCCCTCAACATCGCGCGAACGCCCCAGGGTCGTCCTGTCATCGCCCAGGCGGGCGGTTCGGAACCCGGAATGGACATGGCGGCACGCACGGCGGAGATCGTCTTCAGCCTCGCATCGAATATCGACCGAAACCGTGCCTTCTACGACAACGTCAAGCGCCGGATGCCGGCCCATGGACGCGATCCGGACGACCTGAAAATCATGCCGGGTATCGTGATCAACGTCGGTGAAACAGAAGCCGAGGCAAAGGCGAAGGTCGACTATCTGATCGACAAGATGCATCCGGATGTCGGCCTGCTGATGCTCTCCGAATTTCTGGAGGCGGACCTGCGCGACGTGGCGCTCGACAAGCCTTTCCCCATGGATCGGCTGCCGGCGGCGCCAAAGGGATCACGCGCCCTGTTCGACGAACTGGTCGATTTCGTGAAAAGCGGCCACACCGTCGGCGAACTCATCCGGCACTATGCCGAGAAGCATACCGGAAATGGCATCACAGGCACGCCAGCCCAGATTGCCGACTTCATGGAGGAATGGTTTGAGACGCGTGCCGCCGACGGCTTTATCCTGATGTTCCCCACCTTGCCGTCCAGTCTCGACGACTTCGTGCGGTTGGTCCTGCCCGAGCTTCGGCGCCGCGGGCTATTCCGTGAGGATTACGAGGGCAAGACCTTGCGTGAAAACCTCGGTCTTTCAAGGCCTGTAAACCGCTTTGCCAAAACGAAAGAGCCAGCCCGATGAGTGCCGAGCCTTTGATCAGCGAGGCGGACTTCAAGTTTTCGATGCGTCATCTGGCGGGTGCGGTCAGTGTGATTACGGTCGGCGACGGTAAAGACCGCACCGGCTTCACCGCAACGTCGGTCTCCTCGCTTTCGGCGGAGTTGCCTTCCGTCATCGTCAGTGTCAACCGAGCGTCTTCCTCATGGCCGGCGCTGCAGCAATACGGCTGCTTTTGTGTCAACGTGCTCGCTGCCGACCAGCAGCAGGTGGCGCAATCCTTTGCCGGTCTTGACGGGCGAAAGGGCGCCGAACGCTACGGCAACGCCGGATGGTATCGCCTCAAGACCGGTGCGGCGGTCCTTGAAAATGCCCTGACGGTCCTGGACTGCAAGCTCGAAACCGCATTCCACTACAATTCCCATGCGATTTTGGTCGGACATGTCTGCGCGATTGAAATTCGGCAGGGCATAGGACCGCTGCTTTACTGGCGCGGTGGTTATCACCAACTTCCGGCGGAGGTTGATCGCGGCCTAGCGAAGGCGCTCGGACAATAGCCCAATCGACGCGACATCCGCATTGGCAAAGGCAAGTCTGAGGTAGCGCTCCTGCCCTTCCCCGAAATAGGCTCCGGGCAAACAAACAATGCCGGATTCCTTGGCGAGTTTTTCGGCAACCTCTGAAGACGATCGATCAGCGTAGGGATGGCGGACAAAGGCAAAATAGGCGCCGATCGCGGCGATCTCCCAATCCGGCAACCCGGAAAAGACCAGCCTCAACGCATCCGCGCGGCGAGTGATCTCCAGCTGGTTACCGGCTCGCCACTCGGCGAGCGCCGGGATCGCCGAAGCAACGGCGATCTGAGCCGAACGCGGCGCGCAGATCTGCATATTGTCCATCACCTTGGCGATCTCGGCGATGAGTTTGGGGCCTGCCGTGATTGCACCCAGTCTGTGACCGGGAATGCAGAAGGATTTCGAGAAGCTGTAGAGAAGAACGAGCGTGTCCTCCCAGCCCGGCTCGGAGAGAAGAGAGTGCGGCGGCCCGTAATCTTCGCCAAGAAAATCGCGATAGGTTTCATCGAGGATCAGCCAGGCGCCGTATTTCCGGCAGAGCACAAAAAGCTTGTGAAGCAGGCTGGGTGGATACACGGCTCCGGTGGGATTGTTGGGCGTCACGACGGCAAGTATCTTCGCGCCGGCCGCAAGTGCAGCCTCGGCCGAACTCAGATCGGGAAGAAAGCCGGCGGCGGCGTCGCAATCGACCAATCGACGCCCGATCCCCAGCATCGACAGCGTCGTATCGTGATTGAAATAGAAGGGATTGGTCAGTGCTACGGTATCGCCGGCGCCCGCAAGCGCGATCGCTGCGCACATGAACGCCTGATTGCAGCCGGCGGTAATGTGGATATTACCGGCGGAAAGGTCGGCGCCGTAAAGGTCGGCAACGTGAGCCGCGTAGGTCTTGCGCAACAGAGGTTCGCCCTCGATCGGCCCGTATCCCGTCATCGCCTGTTGTCCGGCCGCCTCGGCAAGAAGCCGAAGCATCTCCGGATGCGCGGGATAGCCGGGCACGGCTTGCGACAAATCGATGAGCGGCCCTTTTTCTCCCTTGTATTCGCGGCTCCAGGCGACGACGGAAGGAATGGGCGGAGCAGAGAGGCGGGCAACGAGCGAGTTGGGTTTTGCAGCGATCATATCGATTTCTCTTTGATACCGATTGCTACAACGATACCAATTGTTTTCTCAACCTCTTTGTCTGACGAGACGGACCTGAAGCGGAGATGCATGCGCATGGTGTGGGACAAAACGCGGCTGGAACAGCTGCGCGCAGAATTTGCAGACGCCAATGGCGGCGAGATATTCGATGAGAAGTTTCGCAAAGTGGCGGAGAAGATCATCTCCAAGAGCGGCACGAGACTGGCGCCATACGCCGGAGTGCCGACCTTCCTCAGCGCACCCTACATGC
>NZ_JBFUAY010000337.1:0-3594 GCF_056406015.1 Rhizobium sp. P1_E1
GCCAGTGATACCGCCGGGCCTGACGCTTGTCGCCGTTCATGCCTTGCTGAACAACCACCCAATGGCCGTCATCGGCGACGATGAACCCGTGCAGATAGAGGTCGAACCCGTCCTGAAGGGCGGCGCTGTCGACCTTGGCGATGAGACGGCTCGTGGTCGCGAGCCCCTCCCCGTCAAGGCCGACACGCTCGCCGATCGAGACGAGCTCCTGCGGCGTCTTGCGAGAATGCGCGCCACGACCACCGCAGACATGCAGGCCGAGCTCGCCGGCGCGGGGCTTCAGCCCGCGCTTCAGCGCGCCGAGAACGCTGGTCGTGATACCGGAAGAATGCCAGTCCATGCCCATGACCGCGCCGAAGGACTGGAACCAGAAGGGATGCGCGAGCCTGCGCAGGAATTCGTCGCGGCCGTAGTGATGGACGATCGCCTCGGTGATCAGTGTTCCCAACCGCGTCATCCGGTCGCCCAGCCAATGCGGCACGCGTCCCCCGTGAAGGGGAAGATCGGCGCTGCCTGCTCGTTGTGACATCTCGTTTCCTTGCATTCTGCATCGCAGGCGGCCGTCGTCCGACGCCATCGGGGAACCCAGGCAAATTCCGGGCGTTTGTGCTCCAGTTAGAGGCCGAGGCAATCATGACGACATTCGAAACCATCTTCAATAACCCGAGCTTACCCCAGACAAAATCACAACGGCCGGGCGACCGCCAAGAACAGGAGGGCAGCGCCTTGCGCCTGAAAGGGAGTGCTGCCAAGGCGGCCTTCCTGATCAACGGCAACAGCTATTTCGCCGAGCTGGCGCGCACGTTGCGGCAGGCGCGGCGCACCATCTGGATCGTCGGGTGGGATTTCAATCCGAACATCCGGTTGGAACCCGAGAAGTCCGACGAAACGCTGGCCGACCTGTTGCATGCCCTGGCAGCGGTAAATCCGGAGCTCGAAATACGCATCCTCATCTGGGCGCTCGGCCCCGTCTATTCTGACAAGTCCCTGCGGGTGCTGCGGAAGAAAAACTTTCCCAGAAATGGGCGGATCGATTTACGCTTCGAGCCTCAGCCAACATTGCGCGGTTGTCACCATCAGAAACTCGTCTGTATCGACGATGCCGTCGCCTTCATCGGCGGCATAGACCTGACGTCGCGCCGGTGGGACACCTGGCTCCACCGCGCCAAGGATAAATTGCGACGTGACCCCAAGGGCGTTTCCTACGATCCGCTGCATGACGTTCAGGCAATGGTCACCGGCGACGCCGCAAGGCTGATCGGCGATATCGTCAGGCAGCGCTGGGAAAACGCTACCGGCGAAAACCACCTGTCGTTGGCCGAAGACGTCCCTTTCGCCTGGCCGGAGGATCTCGCCGTTTCGATGAGGGAGATCGCGGTCAGCTTCGCGCTGACGGAGCCGTCGACCGCACTTCGCCCCGGCATCAGCGACGGCATCGCCATGACATTGGACGTCATCGCCCGGGTTCGGCGGCAGCTTTACATCGAGGCGCAATATCTCGCCTCCTTCCGCGTCGCCGACGCCATTGCCGCGCGACTGCAGGAGGAAGACGGGCCTGAAGTCGTCATCATCTGCACGCGCAGCTCTCACGGGCTGATCGAAAAGCTTGTCATGGGCGGCAATCGCGACCGGGTCATCCGCCGCCTGAAACGCGCCGATCGTGCGGACCGCCTGCGCGTCTATTATGCCGTCGTGCCCGGGCCAATCGTACCCGAGCCAGTCCCGCCTGGAGAGAATGGCGAGGTCGAGGTGCTCGTCCATTCCAAACTGATGATCGCCGATGACGAGCTGGTCCGCATCGGCTCCTCCAACCTCAACAATCGCTCGGAAGGACTGGATTGCGAATGCGACATGCTGTTCGAGGCCGGCAACAACGAGCATCGCCGCGCGATCGCGGATCTGCGCAATCGCCTGCTTTCGGAATATCTCGGAACCACCCCGGAAAGCTTTGCCGCAGCCTTTATGCAAAGCGGCTCGTTGATCGAGGCGGTCGACGCGCTCAATGATGGCCCTCGGGGCTTGCGGGAATTCACCGTCGAGCTGCCGGGCAGCATTTCGCCGATTTCAGGCACCGCGCTCTTCGACCCGGTTCGACCCTTCGCCCCTCTAGACCGACTGGGCCTCGGCGCGCTCGTCCGCCTCCTCATCCGCCCCGCGTGATCTCCAGCGGAAGATCACCTMGCTGATGACGAGAAGCGTTGTGCCGAACACCAGCGGAATGAAGAAATAGGCACAGCGAAACGCAATCAGCGCGCCGATCGAGGCCTCCTTCGGCACGGCATAGGAGACGGTTGCCTCGAGGACGCCCAGACCGCCTGGAACATGCGTTGCGAGAATAGCCGAATTGGCGAGGACGTAAGCCGTCACCGACCTGAAGAAGGCGACGTCGCCGAAGGCAGAGAGCATCTGGTGCAGACAGGCGGACACGAGCATGAAGTTGACCGTCCCGACCCCGACCTGCGCGACCGCGATCGAAAATCGCGGCAGCTGAAATGACCAGCGCCACAGCCGCAACGTGCCGCGGATGAAGAACGCCAGGCCCGAATAGACGACCGGCACGACCAGCGCCAGCGCACCGAAGATGCGGACGCTTGCAGGATCGATGCGCAGCAGGCGTCCGGCATCGCCGGGATTGACGATCATCGCAAGACCACCCAGCGTGATCAGCCCGAGCCCCACGGTGACACCGCAAAACAGGATGATCTTCGCCACGTCCTCCGCTGTCAGTCCCCAGCGCGAATAGAAACGATAACGGAAGGCGCCGCTGCTCAGCCCGGCAAAGCCGATATTGTGGCCGAGCGAGAGGCTGATGAAGGACGCCAGCGCAATCCTGGAATAGGGCAAGGATTTGCCGAGCGAACGGATCGCCAGGAGATCGAAACAGCCGAGGCACAGATAGGATGCCGCCGCGAAGAGCAGTGCTGTGCAAAAGGTCGAAAGAGGTATGCTGCGGACCGATTGGACGATCTCTCCCAGACTATACTGCTCGAAGATCCGACAGAGGAGATAGACCGCGAGACAAAGGGCGGCAACGAGCAGTCCATTCCAGATTATGCTTTTCAAGCTCATCGATTGTCCATTTCCGAGATGCGAGCGCCACGGCTCGATCATCTGGAACGATCAAACGAGTTCCGTGTTCCCCCGGGGAACAAGTTCTATGTTCCCCGGGGGAACGAGCTTTCAGCGGGCCTATGCCGGATAAATCAATCAGACTCCTGACCTATAACGTCCACAGTTGCATCGGCAGTGACCGGAAGCTCGATCCCGGCCGCATCGCTTCCGTCATCGCTGAAGCTGAGGCCGATATCGTCGCGCTTCAGGAGGTCGATGTCCTCAGGCGCAGGACCGGCGGCGTCGACCAGGCCCACGCGATCGCCTCGCTTCTGAAGATGCAGGCGCATTTCCATCCGGCCCTGTCGATTGCCGAGGAGCAGTATGGCGATGCGATCATCACCTCGCTGCCGACAGGCGCGGTCAAGGCCGGCCCGCTGCCGTCCATCGGCGAACAGCGGGGCGCCTTATCCGTCGAAATACTGGTCGGCGACAGAAAACTGCTGGTCATCAACACCCATCTCGGCCTTCGCGGCCGCGAGC
>NZ_JBFUAY010000338.1:0-3586 GCF_056406015.1 Rhizobium sp. P1_E1
GTGAAGAAGGAAGCCTCAGACATGCCATTTCTCCTCTCTTCCGCCGGCCAGCCAGGTGCGGACCTTTTTGACGGCTGCTTCCCATCCTCGGGTTTCACCGGTAGTATGTAGAATGCCACTCTTCGTACACGAGGTCAACAATCGTGTATACAAGAATAGCATTTGTGTATGAGGAAAGTGAAACGAATGTCCGAGAATGTCGGCCGATGGCTTCGGGATGAGATTGAAAATTCAATTCTTTCCAACGAGTTCTCTCCCGGTGAGCGGCTCGACGAAACGGTGCTTGCGACGCGTTTCGGGGTCTCCCGCACGCCGGTGCGCGAGGCGCTGATGCAGCTCGATGCCATTGGTCTCATCGAAATTCGACCGCGCAGAGGTGCTGTTGTCATCGATCCGGGGCCGCACCGCGTCTATGAGATGTTCGAAGTTATGGCGGAACTGGAGGGCCTGGCCGGGTCGCTCGCCGCACGGCGGCTGGACAAGACCTCTCGAGAAGCGATCACGGCCACCCACGGCCGCTGTGAGCAATCAGCCGCTGCCGGTGACAGTGATGCCTATTATTACGACAATGAGGAGTTCCATAAGGCCATCTACGCCGCCGGCCGAAGCGATTTCCTTGAGCAGCAATGTCTGCAATTGCATCGACGCCTGCGGCCTTATCGCCGCCTCCAACTACGTGTGCGCAACCGCCTGTCGACGTCCTTCTTGGAACATTGCGCCATCGTCGATGCGATCTTTGCCGGAGATGGAGATGAGGCCCGCCGGCTGCTGCGGGGTCATGTCGGCATTCAGGGCGAGAGGTTCAGCGATCTGGTCGCGAGCATGGCGGCCAGATGAGGCTCTAGCGCATAACCCCGAAAATCGGAACCGAATTTCGGAGAGGATTATGCGCAAATTCAAAGAGATAGAGCGCCCTTAACGCGTCTGAAAGACGCGCGGCGCTCTAGGCGTGGTGCTTCCAGATCGAATGCAACGGTCATCAGATAGGGCGAACCATCTCGCTGCCATCCCGCGAGTTAGTTCTTCATTGCGCCACCGGCGGCCACGATATCGTCTGGCGTATCGACGTCGAGGCTGCGAGCCACATATTCAATGAAGTTGCCTTGGATGCGGAAGCGTCGGCGCAGCGTCTCGTCGATGCGGTTGCCGACCATGCCTACGCCGGAGGAGTAACGCCCGCTGATGCGTACGAAAAAAAGCAGCGCCATGCGCAAAAAATGATGCTTTTCCGGCTTATCTTTATTCCCTACTCCCTATCGAAGCAGGTGACGAAAAGGGAAGACCGCATGGCTACGCCGTTTTACTGGAACGAGCTCAATACATACGATTTTGCCGGCCTCTCCCCCGAGACCACGATTGCCGTTCTGCCTATCGCCTCGACGGAACAGCACGGCCCGCATCTGCCGATCGCAACGGATGTCGCCATCGCGACCGGCATGCTGGCGGAGCTGAAGAGGCAGCGGCCGGAGGGTCTGGATATCCTGGTCCTTCCGACACAGGAGATCGGCAAGGCCAACGAACACATCTACGGCCCCGGCACGCTGTCGCTCAGTGCCGAGCTGCTCATCCCCGTCTGGACGGCGATTGGTGCGAAGGTTGCCGAAGCCGGGCTGCGGAAGATGGTGATCGTCAATTCCCACGGCGGCAATGTCGACATCATGAGCATCGTCGCGCGCGAACTGCGCGTGCGCCATCAAATGGCGGTGGTCTCCACCCAATGGGGCCGTTTCGGTCATCCGGAAGGTATGGTCAGCGATCACGAGAGCAAATACGGCATCCACGGCGGCGATGTCGAGACGTCGTTGATGCTGCACTTCCGCCCCGAACTGGTGCGCATGGACAAGGCCCAAAACTTTGCCTCGAAGGCCGAAGGGATGCGGGAGCAATCCAAATTTCTTCAGCCTCTGCCGCCGCATTCGCTGGCCTGGATCGCGCATGACCTCAATCCCTTCGGCGTTGTCGGCGATGCCTCGATCGCCAAAGCCGAAAAGGGCGAGGCGATCTGCCGCCATCAGGTCAAGGGGTTTGTCGAGCTGCTCCAGGATCTCAAGGCCTATCCGCTTTCGAATCTCTATGTGAAATAGGCTCAGCCGCGGGTTTCACATCCGGTGGGATATGACCCTTGGCCTGCAATTCCTGCACCAGGCCGAGCAGTTCGGCGAGCAGATATTCGACGAAAAGACTGGTGGCCGCGTCGAGGGGCGCGCGGGCGCGGGCAAACAGCTTCATCTGCTGGTAACGCGCATGCGGCTCGGCGATCGGCCGGAAGACCAGTTCACCGCGCCGGCATTCGGTGATGACGTCGAGCGGATTGAGCAGCGTCAGCCCCGTGCCGCATTTGACGAGCTGTTTCAGCATCTCCGATGCATTGGTTTCCAGCACCGGCTCGACCGAGATGGGCAGGCGCGCAAAAGCAAGGTTGATCACCTCGCGCAGGCTGGTGCCCGGCTGCGCCAGAACCAGTTTTTCCTGGGTGACATCGGCGAGGTTGATCGGTCCGGGACCGATCAGGTGATGCCCCGGCGGCAGCACGACACCGATCGGGATATCGAAATTTCCAAGCGTGCGGATGCCCGGCGTGGCGGGGATGTTGAAGCCGAGACCGATATCCACTTCGCCTGATACAACGGGGCTGGCCGTCGTGCCGCCGGTATCGTTGCGCAGCTGGACGAAGACGCGCGGATGTTCTGAAAGAAAGCGCGCGATGATTTCGGGCAGAGGCCCGGCGGCAAGCCCAACGGTCGTCACCATGCGCACCTTTCCCGCCTGCTGCATCTTGAGGCTGCGGATGCGCCCCTCGAGGCGCTCGTAATTCTTCAGCACGTCCCGGATATGCTCGATACAGAGTTCGCCAGCCGCCGTCAGCCGCAGGCCACGCGGCAGCCGCTCGAAAAGCGGCGCCCCGATCTCCTCCTCCAGCGCCAAAATCTGCCTGTTGACCGCCGAAGACGCCACGTTGAGGCGCGCGGCCGCCTTGCGGATCGAACCGCAACGGGCGATCTCATTGATGTAAAGAAGGCGTCTGGAGTGCAACATGATCTCTCCAATGCATAAATTTTGCGCAGGACGCACAAATTATCTTCAGCTTTCCCAGAGATGCCGAAAAGGCATCAATGCGCACGAATTTTGATGCTTTTCAAAGCGCATGGCAATGGCTCAAATTCCCTCAAAAGGGAGCCGAGCAAGGCGTCCCTCGACCACAAAAGGGGAACTGCCGACCATGTTGAAAGCACTGATGAAGACGCAATTCCTGAGCTGCCTCGGCCTCGCTTCGATGCTTGCCGCCGCCTCGCCGGCGCTTGCCCTCGACAAGGTGAGCTACGGGACGAACTGGCTTGCCCAGGCGGAACATGGCGGCTTCTACCAAGCCGTTGCCGACGGCACCTATGCAAAATACGGCCTCGACGTCACCATCGTCCAGGGCGGCCCGAATGCTGCAAACAGCGCGCTGCTGATATCCGGCAAGCTCGATTTCTACATGGGCGGCCCTCAGGGCGAAATATCCGCCGTCGAACAGGGCATTCCGCTGGTCGATGTCGCCGCGATCTTCCAAAAGGATCCGCAGGTGCTGATCGCCCATCCGGAC
>NZ_JBFUAY010000339.1:0-3569 GCF_056406015.1 Rhizobium sp. P1_E1
GTTCCGGCTCATTTTCATAGGCCTCGCCATAGACGCCCTTGATGACTTGAGGGGTCGCGGCATGATCGCCGAAGGAAGCGCGCATGGCATCCGATATTTCGCCGACCGTGGCGCGGGCTCGGGCCGCCGCGATGGCGGCTTCCAGCAGGTTGCCCTTGCCGCTCTGTGCGATCTCTGCCAGGGCCGCCAGCGCCTCGCGCACGGCTCCGCCATCGCGGCGCCGCTTCGTTTCCTCAATACGTCTGATCTGCGCTTTGCGCACCGCGCTGTTGTCGATCTCCAGAATGTCGATCGGCTGCTCGGTGTCGAGCCGGTAGCGGTTGACGCCGACGATGACCTCGTCGCCCTTGTCGACGGCTGCCTGGCGGCGCGCGGCCGCTTCCTCGATCAGCCGTTTCGGCAGGCCTTCCGCTACGGCCTTGGTCATGCCGCCCAGTGCCTCGACTTCCTCCATCAAGGCCCAGGCCTTGTCGGCAAGCTCGGCCGTCAGGCTTTCGACATAGTAGGAGCCCGCCAGGGGATCGACCACTTTTGTCACGCCGGTTTCGTGGCTCAGGATCAGCTGCGTATTGCGGGCAATGCGCGAGGAGAATTCCGTCGGCAGCGCGATCGCCTCGTCGAAGGAGTTGGTGTGCAGCGACTGCGTGCCGCCGAGCACGGCCGACATCGCCTCGAAAGCGGTGCGGATGATGTTGTTATAAGGGTCCTGCTCCTGCAGCGAGACGCCGGAGGTCTGGCAATGGGTGCGCAGCATCAGCGAGGACTGTTTCTCCGGATGAAACCCTTCCATGATCCGCGTCCAGAGCAGGCGGGCGGCGCGCAGCTTGGCGGCTTCCATGAAGAAGTTCATGCCGATGGCGAAGAAGAAGGACAGGCGGCCGGCGAATTCGTCGACGCTCAGGCCTTTAGCGATGGCGGCGCGCACATATTCGCGGCCGTCGGCCAGCGTGAAGGCCAGTTCCTGCACCAGCGTCGCGCCGGCTTCCTGCATGTGGTAGCCGGAGATCGAGATGGAGTTGAACTTCGGCATCTCGCGGGCGGTATAGTCGATGATATCGGCAACGATCCGCATCGAAGGTTCGGGCGGATAGATATAGGTGTTGCGGACCATGAACTCCTTGAGGATGTCGTTCTGAATGGTCCCCGAGAGCTCGGCCCGTGGAACGCCCTGCTCCTCGCCGGCCACGATGAAGGAGGCAAGGATCGGGATGACGGCACCGTTCATGGTCATCGACACCGACATTTCGCCGAGCGGAATGCCGTCGAACAGGATCTTCATGTCCTCGACGCTGTCGATTGCCACACCCGCCTTGCCGACATCACCCTCGACGCGCGGATGATCGCTGTCATAGCCGCGGTGGGTGGCAAGATCGAAGGCGACCGACAGGCCCTTCTGGCCGGCCGCCAGATTGCGGCGATAAAAGGCGTTCGATTCCTCTGCCGTCGAGAAGCCGGCATATTGGCGGATCGTCCAAGGCCGGCCGGCATACATCGTCGCCCGCGGGCCGCGGGTGAAAGGCGAAAAGCCGGGAAGCGAACCAAGGTGCCCGGCGCCGTCGAGATCCTCGGCCGTATAGAGCGGCTTGACGGCAATGCCTTCCGGCGTCTGCCAGGTCAGCGTTTCGGGCGAGCGGCGCAGTTCCTTTTGCGCAAGCTCGGCCCAATCCGACAGCGTCTTCTTCGTCATGCGGTTCCTCCGGCTTTTTTCATCCCAACCCTACCATTTCACAGGCTCCTCGTGCGATAGAGCCCGAACAGGATGATTTTAGGCCGAGCCGGCCTAAAATCTGAATCCTGTTCTACATTATATAGTTAGAGCATGATGTCGTCCGAAAACCGCTCGCACTTTTCGGCATCATGCTCTTGGATAATTAATGCGGCAAATCCTTGATTTCYATTGCCGGCTTTGGGACCCGCCTCATGAAGACCATGCAGATCTATGCCTTCGACATGAACTGCGTCGGGCACATCAACCACGGCCTGTGGACGCACCCGCGCGATCGCTCAGCGCATTATACCGATCTCGACTACTGGACAGAGTTTGCCAAGACCGCCGAACGCGGCAAGCTGGACGGCATCTTCCTGGCCGATATCGTCGGTGTCTATGACGTCTACAGGGGCAGTCCGTCGCCGGTGATCGAGACGGGCGCGCAGATCCCGGTCAATGATCCGCTGATCCCGATTTCGGCGATGGCTTATGTGACGAAACATCTTGGTTTCGGCGTCACCGTCAACACCACCTATGAGCCACCCTTCCTGCTGGCGCGGCGCATGTCGACGCTCGATCACCTGACCAAGGGACGGATCGGCTGGAACATCGTCACCGGCTATCTCGACAGTGCCGCCCGCAGCATGGGTTTCGACAAGCTGCCGGAACATGATGCGCGCTACGATGCAGCCGAGGAATATCTCGAGATCCTCTACAAGCTCTGGGAAGGGAGCTGGGACGACGATGCGGTACTGCGTGACAAGGCAGGCGGCATCTATGCCGATCCCTCCAAAGTGCGCACTGTTCGTCACGACGGCAAATATTACCGGATGGAAGGCATCCATCTTTCCGAGCCCTCGCCTCAGCGCACGCCCCTGCTCTTTCAGGCCGGCGCCTCGGCACGCGGGCGGGATTTCGCCGCGCGCCACGCCGAATGCGTCTTCATCGCCGGGCCCAATCCCAAGGCGGCCAGGTCGACCGTCGATGCGCTGCGGGCGAAGGCGGAGGAATTCGGCCGCGGCGCCGACGCATTGAAAATCCTGAGCCTGATCACTGTTGTCGTCGGGCGGACGGAGAAGGAAGCACGGGACAAGCTGGAGGGGTACCGCCGCCATGCGAGCGTCGAGGCCTCGCTTGCGCATTACTCCGCCTCCGTCGGTATCGACTTTTCGAAGTATGGATTGGACGACGTCATCGACCAGAGCTCGACCAACGCCAATCAATCCGCACTTGCGGCCATTACGAAACAGGCGGCGAAGCCGGTAACGTTGCGTGACATCATCGACCAGATGGTGCTCGGCAGCCGGATGAAGCCGATTGTGGGCTCACCCAACCAGATCGCCGATCATCTTACGACATGGATCGAAGAGGGTGGAATCGACGGCTTCAATCTGGCGCGGACAGTGGCGCCGGAAAGCCTGCGCGATTTCGTCGAGCTGGTCGTCCCGGTGCTGCAGGAGCGCGGTGTCTTCAAGGCGGACTATGCTGCAGGACCCTTGCGGCAGAAGCTTTTCGGCGGCGGGAACGGCAGGTTGCCCGCCGCTCATCCCGCCGCCCAATTCCGGCGCTGATTTATCGGTGGTCCAGTCTGGCGACCAGCCGGTCGCCAAGCCACTGGATGCCGCAGACGAGCACGATGAGGACGGCCACCACCGCGATCATCACACTGGTTTCGAAACGCTGATAGCCATAGCGGATGGCGAGATCGCCGAGGCCGCCGGCGCCGATCGCGCCCGCCATGGCCGAGGCGCCGATCAGCGTCACCAGCGTGACGGTGAAACCGGCGACGATGCCTGGCAGCGCTTCAGGCACTAGCACCTCACGGATGATCGTCCAGCGATTGCCGCCCATGGCGCGCACG
>NZ_JBFUAY010000340.1:0-3563 GCF_056406015.1 Rhizobium sp. P1_E1
GGAGAAGGGTCATCCTTGTCGGCCGCCCCACCCAAAAGGTAACAGCTGTTACCTTTCGAGCCCATCGGACCAAGGTCGCCTGGCTCGTTGTCGACCGGATCCTGCCCCGGCCCTCTCCGTAGGTGGATAGGCAGATTACGTTCGACAGGGAGGAAGAACGAGGTGGCGATAGGTAACCCCCCACCACGTCCATCGCTCCCCGCAGCGAGACAGCCTGCAGCACCCGGCCCGCGCAAACGCCATTGCCGGCCTTCCTGGAACCTCTTCTGCCCGGCGGGTGCCGCAGATGCCGACTGCCTCTCCGTCCTTTAGGCAGCAATGCACAATGATTCCGGACGAGTCACAAGCTAGCCGAACGGGTGGCATGGCTTCTTGAATGAACATTCGGAGACCACCTTCGTCACGGCTCGCACTCATTCTCTCCCTGATCAACGTCCATTGCTCGCGCAAGCTCAGCTGCCGGCAAAGTTGGACGAACCCCGCGTGAAGCGACTCGGTTGGGTGGCCAAAATGCCCGAACAGAGGAACCGCCCAGGATCATGGATGCTGTGCGCTCGGCCTCGCCCAATGCCCTCGATACACGCCACCCCGCTCCTTCGAATTCGTTTACGCCCTCCAACACCCATGTTCTTCTTCGAGCCGAGTGGCTCCAAGGACGCGCAAAGATTTCGCCTCCGATCGGCAACACATTCAGAACGGAGGGTGCCCCGGATAGGCAGGTTAGTTCTCAATGAACAGGAGGAACGGGACTCCCCAGCCACAGCTATCTCGCCTGTCCTTCAGGGCAGTTGTACCGCCCTCGCCGTCTTGCGGAAGCCAGATGGACTATGGCTGCACCACGGCGGGCGCAAACCGATACCTGGCGAAACGACCGCTCTTTCTGGATACACCCGCCCCATTGCCGCTCATGCGACCCAGAGGGCGAAGCCACGCCCAGAAATCGAACTATTCCTGTAGCGGCGTCAAGGTAAACCTCGTCGCCGGTTCCGCATGCCCAAGCGCGGAATAACAGCTGCTACCTTTCGCCTATCTATCCCGTGTATTCATCCCGCTTTCGGCAAGACCGTAAAGGCTTTTTGAAAGGTGAAGACTCCCATCGACCGCCCGGTCGACCATTGCACGGAAATAGCCCCCCGGCTTTGCAATCAGCTCCGGGTCACGCAAGGATTTTTCGAGCACAGTCGCCAAGATGGCGGACGCAGCATAACGGCCGACCCTCCCTACACCGTCTACCCATGCAGCCTCCGAAAGGCCGATCATGCGCCGCATCATTTCGGCCGCGCCGACAACATCGGACCAGCCGTCAAACTCCACACTGACACATTCCTGCGCCGCGCGGCACCCRACCTGCAGCAAGCCAACCGGCACCGCAGCTAGAACAGCACCCTGGATATCACCAACCGCCTTCTCCGCCTGCCGCAATCGGGATTGCGTGTCACCAACCGCCGCTTCAGGCTTATTTTCATAAGCCATTTCGACGGCGGAGCCGTCGTCAGTTTGTTTGATGTCTCGCTCGTAAGAGCGAGTCCGTTCATTACTTTCAGAAAGGTTCTTAGGGGTTGTATTAATAATAGAGGTGACGCCTATGTCACCCGCGCATGACATATTATGCTCACCGAAGCGAGCTTCGGCATATTCAAGAACCTCGGAATGCAGTGATTTGAGCTTGCTTGCTTGCTCAGCGCGGCTCACCATCGTCTCCATGATCGCCTGTGCAGCGCACCTCCAGCTATCCGCCTTCTCCGGGAATGCTTCGCAGGCATCGATGATTGCCCTGGAAAACCGCGTAACCGCTCGCCGCGCATCCTGGGTAGCCTTCAGTTCCCTTTGATAGTTGTCAACGCTCTCCYTGATCTCCGCAAGCCGCACGCGCGCCGGCGTAAAATCGAGCCCGAAGCCGCTGGCAACCATCCCGTCATTGTCGCGGTACACGAAGCGCCGGCCCGTTGGGCTGTCTCGGTAGGCAGCGATCCCAGCTTCAACGATCCTGCGCAGGCACCGCGTAACCGTGCGCTCGGAGCGCAGCGTGTATTCTGCGAGCTTGGCGTTCGAAATTGCAACGATCGGCCTGCCGGCCMCTTTCCAGTCATCGCCGCGCGAGAGGCCAAGGAGAATGTCCAGGACATGATAGGTCGTGCCGTCGATCCCAAGGATCGGCGCTGCTTTCTTCAACAGGAGGGAGATCTCCGATTTCGAGGTGTCTGGTATGTCGTTGGCCATCGCCATTCGCGCGCTTGCGAGAATGGCCGGACTGACGCGTCTGAACGATGCGATTGCCGTTGCTTCTGTCATTAGCTAGCCTGCCCGCAGCGCCTTAGCGTGCGGCTCCATCGAGATTCTTGTTGATGAAAGCCAGCAGACGGGCACAGTTTTTCGTWCCCAGCTGTTACGCAGGGGTTGATTGTGCCAGCGGTCCGTCATAGAATCAGTTTGTTAGAGCTGATGTCGACGGGACGTTTTCGTACTGTCGGCTAGGATTTTAAGGGTTCGCCGATTGCCGTCGGTGAGCCCTTTCCTATTTCTGAACCAGCCTACCGCATCGGCGTCTCCCCGTTTTGTTGCCGGTACTCGTCCACCAGTGCCGGAAGCTTTTCGATGAGCCAGGCCGACAGGCCTGGCATCTTGCTTTCCGGAATTGTAATGAGCGTTGAGGAACGCGAGGATTTCGCGGTAATCACCGCGCCGCCACCGATCTCGATCTCTTCGCCGCGATCTCCGCTGGCTGCCTTGTGTTCCAGGGCGTTCATCAGCGCGGCGAAGCGCTGATCGCTTGGGGACGCAACCCATGTCCTCGTCGACGTCACCTGGTCAATGATAAACTGGGCTGCGGCCGGAGCCCTACCGTCCTTGAAATGGGCGGCGAGCTTTTCCCACTTCGGCCGGCCAATTGAAGGCGCCGCACCGATCCTGGCGATCAGTTCGGCCGGGAACTGTTCTGCGATCCCAATCAGCATCGAAATATAGGTCAGCTTGCCGTCTGCCCTGCCGAGGGCGGCAGCAATCGTCTCCCGGCGGAAGCCGCGCGACTTGAGGGTTGCAGCAAACAGCGCCTGCTCGATGAACGAGAGATTGGCGCGCTCGGTATTCTCGATCCCTTGAGCGACCACCAACTCGTCGTCGGTGAGCTCACGGATGATCGCTTTTACCGGCCGTTCAAGAATCTGACAGGCCCGCAAACGCCTATGGCCATAAGCGACCTGAAAGTAGCCTTGCTTGTCAGGGGAGGGGCGAACGAGGATGGGAAGTCTCTGGCCGCTTTCGCGGATGCCCTCAACGAAACCCTGAAATAACGGATCTCCCTCGATGTCGAGGCGATCCCTGACAAAGGAGGGAACGACATGGGCGGAGTCAATTTCGACAATTGCTTCCGAACCGCTCAGTTGTTCACGAAGGCGGTCGTTCTCCTCTTCCACGGCGACAAAGGCCCGGTCCATCGACTTGACGGCCCCAGATCCAACTTTGACCGCGGGACCTGCCGAGATCTGTTTCGCAAGCTCAGCGGAATCGACATTCCCAAAAAGGGTTTTCATCCGATTGGAGCGTTCTTTGGCATTGGTCATGAC
>NZ_JBFUAY010000341.1:0-3561 GCF_056406015.1 Rhizobium sp. P1_E1
TGACAAGGCCGAACGCTCTGTCCAACAGCACGCCGCCAAAACGTCGCGCGACTGCGACAAGGAAACCCAGTACGGCAGCGGCAAGAGTGGTGACGATCCAGATGAGGATGGTGACCCACGCACCGTGGAGAATCTCCGGCAAGTTGCTGAAAATCACATTGGTATCGAAGGTCATCGCGGCACTCCTGGCAGGGAGCGTTCGATCAGGCCGCCCGCAAGGGCAACGATCCAATTGATGACGAGATAGATCAGGCCTGCGGAAGCAAAAATCTCGAGCGGCAGGAAGGTGCTGCCGGCAAGGTCCTGAGCCATGCGTGTCAGCTCGACGATTCCGACGACGGAGACGAGCGAAGACGCCTTCAGAATAAGGATCGCTTCATTGACGAGCGCCGGGAAAGTCAGGCGCAGGGCGATCGGCGCCCTGATGCGGCGGAAGATCTGAATGGGAGTCATGCCGACCATTTCGGCAGATTCGACCAGGCCCAGGGGAACGCTGGAAAAACCACCGCGCAGATTTTCAGCCTGATAGGCCGCAGTACACAAGGACAGGCCAACGACGGCCGCAACGATGCTCGGCACGTTGATGCCGATCACCGGCAGCAGATTGTAGATCAGCAACAGCTGGACCAGCAACGGTGCACCACGAAAGAAACTGATGAAAATCTGCGCCGGCAACACCAAAAGCCGTTGCCGTGAGAGCAGCATGGCTGAAATGACGATCGCGATCGCAAAGCCGATCAGGATGGAGACCACACTGATCGTCACCGTGTAGATCGAGGCTTGCAGAAGCAGTTCGAATAGCTTGATGGACATGGGCGGTGCTTGCCTGGGCGCTGCGGCCGTGAACTTTGATCCCACGGCGGATTGCGCCCCGACTGATGGCGGGGCGCGTTCGTTTCACCGGCGGCTAATCAGAATGCCGGATCCTTGACAGCATCAGGCGTATCGAAAGACGCACCAAACCACTTCTTTTGCAGCTCTGCCATACGTCCGTCTGCCTTGATCTTGAGCATCGCGGCATCGATCGCATCCATCAGGGGCGCATGATCGACATCCTTGAGACCGATGAAGCCGAAATAGGACTTCTTGCCGAATGGCGGCAGGACGACTTCGAACGTACCTTTTCGCTGGCTAGCGACGAAGGCGATATTCGGCAGCGAGTTGGCAACGCCGGCAATGCGGCCGGCGGCGAGATCGGCGTAGGATTCGGTAAAGGCTGGATATTCGCGCACGTCGACTTTGGTCGGCAGCGTGCCGGAGAATTCCTTCAGCTGGTCGAGCTGGGCAGTTGCTTTGCCGACACCGATCGTCTTGCCGGCAATATCTTCCGGCTTGCTGATCGTCGTGTCGCCAGCCTTCTTCAGAATGGCGATCGTCGCTTCGGCGATCGGCGGCGTGAAGCGATAGCGCTCCATGCGCTTCTTGGTGATCGTTGCAGGACCTGCGACGACATCGAACTTGCCGGCCTCGAGCGCGGGGAAGACGCCGTCCCAAGGAAGCGCTATCCACTCGATCTTGACGCCGAGTTCCTTGCCGATCTCGGCAAAGAGGTCGACGTTCAAGCCGGTATGTTCACCGGCATCGATATAGTCGAACGGTGCGAAAGCCGTTTCGGTGCCAACCTTGAGGGTGCCGGCTGCCTTGACGGCGGCCAGCGTGTCGGCTGCATGGGCGGAAACGGCTGCTCCGAACAGGAACGCAGCGCCGACCAGACCCTTCAGCAGTGAATTTGCCTTCATGATCATCTCTCCAGTTTTATTCCCCCGGCGGAGGAGTTTTGGTTCCCGACTTCGATTTCCTCTGCGCGGATTTCTATGCTCCGCTTTTGACTATACAAATAGATATAGGCTGGCCTAGAGTGTCAATGTAAAAGACGAGGAACGCAAAATTTGTGCCGGGTGGCGTCGATCTCGCTGGCATGACCGTTCCGGAATTTATGATCGTTGACGCCGGATGAGGTGCGGGCTTGGTGTCGATTTATCAACGTATTTTCACCGATGTCGAGACGAAGATCATCAGCGGTGATTGGCGGCCCGGTGACCGTATTCCCGTCGAACACGAACTCGCGGCGAAATATCGGTGCTCACGGATGACAGTCAGCAAGGCGCTGTCGGCGCTCGCCGAGCGCGGCATGATCGTCAGACGGCGCAAGACAGGTTCGTTTGTCGCATCGCCCCAGATCGACCGCACGGTGATGGATATCCAGGATATCAGCACCGAAGCGGAACTGGCCGGGCACGAACACCGCTTCGAAATCCTCGCCCGCAAGATCGAGCGCCTTGGAGAGGCGGAGGCACAGCAGCTGTCGGAGCCTGCCGATGCAGAAGTCCTCAGGCTTCAGTGCCTGCATATCGTCGACGGCAGACCGAATGCCATCGAGCGGCGGATCATCATGCTCGATGCTGTCCCACGGGCGAGAGAGGAGAGCTTTGCTTCAATTCCGCCCGGCAAATGGCTGCTTGATGAGGTTCCCTGGTCCAAGGCCAAACATGTCATTCGCGCCGTCTCGGCCGACACCACGACGGCGCGGATCCTGCAGACGGAACGTGGCGAGGCCTGCCTTAGCCTCATTCGCCAGACCTGGCAGAACGGACGCACGGTGACCTATGTCGAGTTTACCCATCCGGGCGACCGGTTCCAGTTTGCGGGGACGTTTCATCCGGCAGCAAATTGAGTTCGACGCAAATCACGAGAGGTTCTTCAAGTGACCGATGAGCGCCTCAAGGCGATACCGCTGAAAAGTTTGCAAGCGTTCGAGGCGGTGGGGCGCTGCGGCGGCGTGACGGCTGCGGCACTGGAGCTGAGGGTTTCGCCGGGGGCCATCAGCCAGCAGATTCGCAAGATCGAAAGCTTTCTTGGAATTTCGCTTCTGGAGCGCAGCGGGCGAACCGTCGAGCTGACCGCCTGGGGCCGGCTCTACCATCAGGAGATATCGAAGGGGTTCGAGCAATTTGCGCTCGCTCAGCAACTGTTGGAAAAGGCGCGCAACGAGACGGCACTGGTGCTCAGTGCGCTTTCCTCCGTCGTCAACAAATGGATCGGCAGGCGCATCTTCGACTGGCAGGCGCTTCATCCCGAAGTTCCAGTGAGGATTATCGGACGCGACAAAGAGCCCCGGATCGGTTTCGACGATGTCGATTTCCGCGTCAGCTACGGATCGGACGTCCTCCAGCACGAACATTATACCGAACTGTTCCGCGATTGGGTCGTTCCGGCCTGCTCGCCGGCGCTGATGCAGGATCGCGCACATACGGCGCGCGATCTTTTCGAACAACCCCTCCTCCATGTCGAGTGGGAACGACACTTCACCCCCTACCCCAGCTGGGCGGAGTTTGCCGCCAAGGTCGGCGTCGCGTTCGATGTGTCGACGCCCGGCCTTTCCTTCACTTTGTCGAGCAGTGCAATTGACGCAGCCGTCAACAAGCGCGGCGTCGTGCTCGCACAAATGTCGATGATATCAGATGAGCTTGAGGCGCAAACGCTCGTCATTCCGGTCGACATGCGCATTGCACTGCGTGAAAGCTATTTTCTCGCCTGGGATCGTGCTGCCTTGCAGAAGCC
>NZ_JBFUAY010000342.1:0-3555 GCF_056406015.1 Rhizobium sp. P1_E1
GTGTTGATCAGCGGCTCACGGATGTTGCAATACCAGTTGCCTGGCAAGCTGCCGAGATAGGCGTCGGTGGCGTTGAGCGTCTCGATGCGCGCCCCGAAACCTTCCGCCTGAATTAGCCGCCGGATCGCTTCGGCCTTCTCCTGCAGTGCCTCGCGATCAATGTCGAACAAAACGACGACCGGCGTGTAATAGCCATAGGCTACCAGTCGCGACGAGGCCTGCGCGATCGCATCCTGAGTCTCGACCACCATGGTCATCGCGTCCTGGTCGACGGATCGACTTTGTGTCTGGAATATCTGTTCAAAGAACGGCCGGACTTTCTGCTGCCATTTCTTGCGTGTGCTTTCGAGCTTCTGTCGGGCCTCTTCGGCATCGAGAAAGATGAAACGTGACGACCACCGATAGGTCAGAGGCATCAGATCAAGGCTGTTCAGGATACCTGGCCAGCTTTCGGCCGGCAGGCCGTCGATGGCAACCACGCCGAGGAAACGGTTCTCAACCTTCGGCGTCAGCCCGTGCTCAAGCTCGGCAGTCGCGATCCAATCGAGGTACATGGGAACATCGGGAAGCCGGATTGGGTGGCTTTCCCCGGTGGTGCAGAATCGGGCGAACTGCAGCAGCTCGTCATATCGGGCAATTCGTTCCCCTCCCCTTTCAAACGTTTCGCGGGTTTCCATTCGCCGGATCGAAAGAGAGTTGGCAAAATACTGCTCAAGCTCGCGCACTGCGTTCTTGAACACGAAGAGCATCGTGTCCGCGTRGGATTTTTTTCTGCTTTCCTCGTCCGAATAGATGTATTTGCTGAGAGCAGTCTTCTTGGACTCAAGCGGCCGGTAGGTAAGGATCAACGCATGCTTGCTCTCGAAATGTCCTTGCTCGCGCGCGAAATGCGCCCGACGCTCAGCATCGATCGCGCGGGTCACCGGGTCGGGGAAATGGCAACGGTCCTTGGATGGATAGTCGACTGTCGGAATACGGATGGCCTCGACCTGGATCATCCAGCCGCTWCCGAGCCGCGACAGAACGGCATTGATCTGCCTCGACAGCTCGTTGCGCTCGAGGTCAGTCGCGCTTTCGGAGTCCGGGCCAGCGAAGTACCAGCCGGCCATCAGGCTTCCGTCCTTCAAGAGGAGGACACCATCGTCGATCAGACCGGCATAAGGAACGAGATCGGCGAAGGAAGGGCCGGTCACGCGGAACGGTTTGAGAGCTACCATGGCCGCCTCCTCAGTACCGTCGCCACGGCGAGGTGGTCGCCTTGTAGTAGGGCTCGTAGGAAATGTGCCTGATATAGACTTGCCGCATCAGTGGGTCGGACTTCGCCATCATCTTGAGCAGCCCGACGATCACGACCCAGACAGCAACGCCGAAGATCGCCGAATAGGCCGTAAGCACGACGAAGATCAGGATCACGGCTGCAAGACCGGTGATCAGGACCAGCTCCCGATCGGCGCCCATCAGTAGGTTCGGGCGGGAGAGCGCGCGATGGATGCGGTTACGCCGCAGGCCGGACAGGGACTCAGCCATGATCTCCCTCCCCTCCTCCGTTCGTACCAATTAAGTAGATCTGCTCGTTTGTCAGCCCGATCGAAGCGCCGGTCGCACCGAACAGGCCGACAATGTTGGTGGCGCCGAGCAGGATGCCGGCGACAAGAACGACATACACAAGTCGCCGCGCGAAATCGTTGAGCTCGCCGCCGAAGATGAGCATGCCGCCGGCAATGGCCACGGCTGCAAGCGCGATCGCACCCGCGACCGGGCCGGTGATCGACTCCTGAATCTGCTGCAGTGGCCCTTCCCATGGGAGGCTGCCGCCGGAACTGGCGAGCGCCGGCGCGACAGAGGCAAGAACGATTGGCGCCGCAACGAGCGCGGCGGCGATGAGGGTATGCTTACGCGACATGGCGCGCCTCCTGTTCTTCGGTGAGCTGATCGGATTCGATCTCGTACTGTCCGTTGATGAACCGCTCGACTTGGATAATGTCGCGAACAATTCGCCCGCGCGGCGTCCGCTCAATCGAAATGACCAGGTCGACGGCCTCTCCAATCACCTCGTGCATCGGCTGCTGGCTTGCTTCGGCGGTCAGCTGTTCAAGGCGACGGAGTGCCGACATGGCGGTATTGGAGTGAATGGTCGCCACGCCGCCCGGGTGACCGGTATTCCAGGCCTTGAGCAACGTGAGGGCCGCTCCGTCGCGAACTTCGCCAACGACGATCCGGTCGGGGCGCAAGCGCATGGTGCTCTTCAGGAGCCGGGCCATGTCGATCGTATCGCTGGTATGGAGGAGAACGGCGTTTTCGGCCGCGCATTGGATCTCCGCGGTATCCTCAAGAATCACGAGACGATCCTGGGGCGCAGATTTGACGATCTCGTGGATGACCGCGTTCGCTAGCGTCGTCTTGCCTGAGCCTGTTCCTCCGGAAATGATGATGTTCAGCCTCGAGGAAATGGCACTGCGGATCGTTGCGGCTTGGCATTCTGTCATCACGCCGGCGCAAATATAGTCCTGGAGGGGAATGAGGCGCGACGCCCGGCGACGAATTGTGAAGGCGGGCTTGGTGACAACCGGGGGCAATAGACCCTCGAAGCGGTGGCCACCGATTGGCAGCTCGCCGGAGATGATCGGTTGTTCCGTGTCGACCTCTGACTGAAGCGCGTGCGCCACTGTACCGATCACCATCTCCGCTGCAGCCGACGACATCTGGCCGGCGGGCGTAACGCCGTGACCGAGCCGTTCGATGAACAACTTTCCGTCCGGATTAAGCATGATCTCGACGACGTTCGCGTCGTCCAGGGCAACACAAAGCTGGTCGCCGAGCGCCTCCTGAAGTTTGCGGACGAGCCGAGGGTGAGAGCGAAGCTGGTTCACGGATTTCTCCTTACGCTGCCTGGCTGACAGGGGGCGAGTTCAGAACGGTAGTTGGAGGGGCGAAGCCTGAGGAACGTGGCCGCATTGGCGGCCAGCGTGCCCGCTACGGCCGTCGTCACGCCGATTTTCTTGGGTTCGCCTAAACGCTGCAGCGGCCATCCCACGTGGGCGAGGATGCGCTCAAACCGAAGATCGGTCACCGTAACAATCTCAGTGTACCCATTTGCCATGCACCATTCGATGATGCCAGCGAACATGGTCAGCGTCGCTTCATGGACCGAGCCGGCGCCCCTCCCCTCCGCGAGAGCCGTGTCGACACAGAAGCGAGAACTCTCGATCATCGCGGCATGCCCCTTGAGTTGGCCGTCCGGGAGCAGCGACGGGAAAACGTCGGCCACCATTGTCGGTCCGAGCGCAGGAAGAAGCCTTGCGCACCCCGCCAATTCGCCGGTCTCTGCGATGGCGAGAATATAGGTCGGCCGAAGCGCGTCGAAACGATCGGACTCGCACCCCGCCGTTACATCGACTTCCCAACCCAGGCGATCGGAAAAGACCCGAGCACGAAGCTGATAGTGGATGTGTAGGAGATGCGCCTCTTGGATCGTCCGGGGTGTTGAGAGCGCGAGAGCCCGCATGATCTTTCTCCGTCGTTGTTGGTCGGCGGGAAATCAGCACAGTTTGGAAT
>NZ_JBFUAY010000343.1:0-3547 GCF_056406015.1 Rhizobium sp. P1_E1
GATCGATACTGGTAGCCGCATGGACGAAGTGATCTTCGAAGAATTCAAGGGTACGGGCAACTCGGAAATCGTCCTCGATCGCAAGGTCGCCGATAAGCGCATCTTCCCCGCTATGGACATTCTGAAGTCCGGCACGCGCAAGGAAGATCTTCTCGTTCCACGCCAGGATCTGCAGAAGATCTTTGTGCTCCGCCGCATCCTTGCTCCAATGGGCACGACCGATGCGATCGAATTCCTTATCGACAAGCTGAAGCAGACGAAGAACAATTCCGACTTCTTCGATTCGATGAATACGTAATCCTTAGCCGGATTCATTCTATAAGAGCTGGGGGCATCGTCATGATGTCGCCAGCTTTTCTATTTGAGAGGAATCACGTTCGATTCCAACCGACGGACCAGGCGATATGGCCATGTTGAATGATACCATATATGCGCTATCGAGCGGTGCTCCACCTTCGGGCGTGTCAGTCATTCGAATCAGCGGTCCCCTGACCAGAGATATATTGGCGAGGCTTGTCGGATCAGTTCCGGCAGCCCGGCACGTATCTCACCGAACGATTCGGACTCGTAACAACCAGCCGATCGATAGCGGCCTGGTGCTGTTTTTTCCTGCCCCTCATTCGTTTACCGGTGAGGATGTCGCTGAGCTGCAGATCCATGGCAGCAAAGCCGTATTGGCGGCGCTGTTTCACGCGCTTGGCGAAATTCCAGGTGTTCGGATGGCGGTTGAGGGTGAGTTCTCCCGCCGGGCTTTTGAGAACGGCAAACTTGATCTCGTCGAGGTAGAGGGGCTGGCAGACCTCATTGGTGCCGAGACTGAAATGCAGCGACGCCTTGCGGTCGAACATAGCGCAGGCGGGCTTTCCACAATTTACGATTCGTGGGCGGAACGATTAACGCGCGCTCGGGCGCTGATTGAGGCCGAACTTGATTTCCCCGACGAGGATGACGTTCCGGGGTCAGTATCGGATATGGTCTGGGCCGATATGGAGAAGCTGCGCAACGATATCCAGCATCACCTGGCCGCAGCTTCGGCGGGCGAAATTATCAGGGATGGCTTCAAGGTGGTCATCGCCGGGGCTCCGAACGCCGGRAAATCAAGCCTGTTGAACGCCTTGGCGCGTCGTGACGTCGCAATCGTGACGGAGATTGCCGGAACCACCCGCGACGTCCTGCAGGTTGATCTCGATATTGATGGCTATCTGATTAAGCTTTATGACACTGCTGGACTTCGGCAGGCGGACGACCGTGTCGAAATGGAAGGCGTGCGGCGGGCGCGTATTGCGCTTCGCGATGCCGATCTTGTTCTGCTGCTGGTTGACATGGCGAAGCCTCAGATACCCGATGACTTGGAGCAGACCTCTCCACATGTTACTGTCGGGACAAAGAGGGATCTCATCGATATTTCCACGGATCGGTATGATCTGGAGATTTCGACGGCGACGGGTGTCGGTTTGCCGGAACTGCGACGGTTGATCGGCAATATTGTCGAGAAACGTTTCGCCGGTCTGTCCATGGCGATTCCCAGCCGGCAGCGGCATAAAGATTCGCTAACGAAATGTTTAGCAGCGCTCGAGGCGGCGTTATCGCAGACAGATGTGAATCTCGAACTGCGGACCGAGCAGCTGCGAATTGCCGCAGAGTATTTGGGCAGAATTACCGGAAGAGTGGATGTCGAACATCTGCTCGGGGTGATCTTCTCGGAGTTTTGTATCGGCAAATGATTCACGTGAAACCCTGGGCGTCAGCTTGCCTTGGTTTCACGTGAAACGTCCGCCGGATGTGGAGTCTTGAATGACGGATAATGCCTTCGATGTGATTGTGATAGGTGGCGGCCATGCGGGCTCGGAGGCTGCCAGCGCAGCTGCGCGCCTCGGGGCGAAAACCGGCCTGATTACGCATAGACGAGACACGATCGGCGTCATGTCGTGTAATCCGGCGATCGGCGGGCTTGGCAAGGGCCATCTGGTTCGGGAAATCGACGCGATGGACGGTCTGATGGGACGCGTCGCCGATGCCGCGGGCATTCAGTTCAGGATGCTGAACAAGAAGAAAGGGGCCGCTGTCCGAGGACCGCGGACCCAGGCCGATCGAAAGCTTTATCGCTTGGCAATGCTGGCGGCGATCGAAGCGACGCCTGGCCTGGATATCATCGAAGGCGATGCGTTTGATCTAGAAGTTGTCGATGGTCGCGTCGCTGGCGTGATCATGAAGGATGGTCGGATCTTGAAAGCGCCAGCGGTGGTTTTGACCACTGGTACCTTTCTGCGCGGCCTTATTCATATCGGTTCGGAAAAGACACCGGCCGGGCGTGTCGGTGAACCACCGTCGATCGGCTTGTCTGCTACCCTCGGCCGCTTGGGATTGCAGTTGGGACGTCTGAAGACCGGAACACCAGCGCGGTTGGATGGAAAGACGATCGACTGGCAATCCGTCGGTGGACAAGGGGCTGACGAGGAGCTTGTTCCTTTCTCCTTCATGACCGATGCGATTACCACCCCACAGATCGAATGCGGCGTCACCAGAACGACCGAAGCGACCCATCGCATCATCGTCGACAATATTATGCGCTCGGCAATGTATTCTGGGCAGATCGAAGGCGTCGGGCCCCGTTATTGCCCGTCTATCGAAGACAAGCTGGTGAAATTTGGAGAGCGGGATGGACATCAGGTCTTTCTCGAGCCCGAGGGGCTGGACGATGACACAGTTTATCCCAACGGGATTTCAACCTCCTTGYCGGCGGAAGTACAGGCCGAATTCATTAAAACGATCCCGGGTCTGGAAGTGGCAAGAATACTGCAACCGGGCTATGCGATCGAATATGATCATGTCGATCCGAGAGAGTTGACGCCATCGTTGGAGGTCAAGCGGCTGAGAGGCCTGTTTCTCGCCGGCCAGATCAATGGCACCACCGGATATGAAGAGGCAGCCGCTCAGGGGCTCGCAGCCGGGTTGAATGCTGCTTTGCGAAGCAATGATTCGGATCCGTTTCATTTTAGTCGGACAAGCTCCTACATCGGCGTCATGATTGACGATCTCACGTCACGCGGCGTTACGGAGCCGTATCGTATGTTTACATCGCGTGCAGAGTATCGACTGACTTTGCGCGCTGACAATGCCGATATGCGTTTAACGCCCCTGGCCATGCGGCTTGGATGTGTAAGTGGCGAGCGGGCGCAGCGATTCACATCCTATCAGTCAGAAATTGAAAGTGGTCGGGCGCTGTTGCAGTCGCTGACGATTACACCGAATGAGGCGCGACGCGCCGGCCTAAATATCAATCTGGATGGGCAGCGCCGAACCGCCTATGATTTGCTATCTTATCCAAATTACGATTTTTCCGCGCTCCGGCATGTCTGGCCAGAGACGCTTGGCGCGATGAGGCCGAAAGTTGCGGAAGCGTTGGAAATCGAGGCGGGCTATTCGGTTTATCTGGATCGGCAAGCGACGGCGATTGCTGATCAGCAGCGCGACGAAGACCGACAGATCCCACTTACTTTCAATTATGACGCACTTTCCGGACTCTCCAACGAGCTTAAGGCAAAGC
>NZ_JBFUAY010000344.1:0-3539 GCF_056406015.1 Rhizobium sp. P1_E1
GACGTAGCCGGATAAAGCGAAGTAGTCCCCCGCGCTCTGACTGATCCCTTCCATCAGAAGCACGGAAATTCGATCGCGAGGAAGAGAAAGCTGTTCGGTCATTGAATTGCCTTGGAGTCTCGAATTCTATCTGGCCGAAGTAGCTCGTCCGACACAAAGACGCACTGCTATGGCAGCATGACTTAGCGACCATCCGATGAGCAGCGCAATAACAAACTCAACTCCGTCGGCAGGCATAAGACTCCGCTGCCGCAATTCAGCATATGCCGCGTCATGACGAGCGAGCGGCGGCTGTCCAGCGCTCTTCGTCGGTAGCCAAGTCAATTGCCACCAGACGAGGAAACACCGTGCGACTTATGTCCTTCTCGACGGCATCGGCGGCAAGTGGCGTCTTGAACAGGCTGAAGAAGCGAAGCCGCGGAGCGTCAAAGTCGTAGACCTGTGGCTGTCCCGCCTTCGCATCATCCAGTTGTTGCGACACCCAGTCGCTCCAGGCCCCCGTTGCTGTTGGCCGAAGTCTTGAAGGTATCCAGGCGGGTATCCGCTTGGAGGAAGACGCGGAGGTGTAGAGAGCAACCGGGAACGCGCCCTTCCCAGATTTGATATAGCACCGGTCTTCCATGCGCTGATCTAGGCAGACGGTATGGGGCCGCTGACAGACTTCAGTCCAGCATCACCATATGCGGCGCAACCTGTTGCTCGAAGAATTTTGAGAACGAAGCGATGCGGGGCGGCAGCGCCTGATAGGGCGAGTAGTAGCGCATCAGCCAGAGATCTTGTGGTGCCATCCCCGCGGGACATGCACCAAACGCGTTTAATTCGTGCCAACAAAGCGTTATCGCGCAACGTCGGTATCATCTACCACACGGCATGGATTCGACGGGCGGCCTTCATGCGCCGCGCCCTTGAAATCCGAGAGAAATTCAAAGGTTGAAATTGAGCTTCAGGCCTGGGCGGCGCCAGGGAAAGGAAACGAGTCTGCCGGTTTCCGACAGCGTGACATACGCAGTATGGTTGTTCGGTCCCCCGAAGCAGACGTTGGTGGGATACGTCTCGTCGAACTCAATCTGCTCCATCAATTCTCCCGAAGGAGACACGACAGTCAGCGTACCGCTGCCTAGAGTGGCAATGCAGATGTTTCCTTCCTGGTCGACAGCAAGACTATCAAAACGTTGGTAGCCGGGCAGCCCTACAAGCACTGTGGCGCCGTACGGTGCAGGAAAGGGTAACAGATCGATCTTGCCGGGCGCTCTGATGTCGTAAGCATAGAGGCGTGCTGTTTCCGTATCGGCCACATAGAGCCGGTTTCCATCTGGCGACAAGCCTATGCCGTTCGGTGTCAGCAGGGGATAGACGACGCGCGTTATTAGAGAGCCATCTGCCTTTGCGTAATAGACGCCGCCATGGTCGCGATGCGTGGAATGTCGTTTGCCAAGGTCGGTGAAATAAAACCCGCCATGGCTGTCAAAGACAAGGTCGTTCGGTGCTGAAAGACGGCGATCTTCACAGTGGGTATATAGCTCACTGATGGTGTAAGATTTGAGATCCAGGCGTTGGATGTAGCCGCCCCGATAGTCGCTCGCTATTCCGACCGACGGAAAATGACTTTCCGGAAATATCAGGCCACCGTTGTTGCAAATGTAGAGAGCGCCATCCGGACCGACGGCCATGCCGTTTGGGCTCCCGCCGGCGTCCACGATTATGGACACTTCTCCATCGGATGAAATCCGCTTGATCGCCTTGCCAGAAAGCTCCACGACAAAGACCGAGCCGTCACTCATGGCCACCGGGCCTTCTGGGAATCTCAGGCCTCTCGCTAAAATGCTCACATCGACTTTCGGCATCTGCATCCCTCCCTTTTTACACAGCGACTTGCCTCAAGGCAGTAACTATGGGGCATGACGGATCATGGGAAGCACGTTGCAGTCAGCACTATAATGAGAGCTTATAATCAACGTTTGGACTTTTCGTCCAAATTCCCCTGAAGTTTTCGGACACCTGGAGATCTTCATGCGCGCGCGCCGCGCGCAAAGGCGGATTTCGCCGCGGCGCATTCTAGCCCTTTACACAGGTGTAGCTGGTTGACGCGCCTTCCGTTCCAGGATTGCCGGTAAATTTTGGCCATGCCGGCCATTCGCACATCGGACGGGAGCGGTTCGCACCCGGGTTGCCGTCAACGGCAATGAGCCCGCTCGGAGCGCGGCCATTTTCGACCCAGTTTTCAAGAGCATCAAGGCTGGCGTATTTTGCGTTGAATTTCCCGAAGCCATGCCCGTAGCCTGGGATCATGTAAAAGCGCAAAAATGAATCTAGGCGGTCTTGTCCGTATCGCGAGAGCTGCCGCTGGTAGTATGCGATGGAGTTATGGGGGGTGATCAAGTCGTCTGCCGTACCATGTATCAGGATGATCTTGCCGCCCTTGGACAGGAAACCGTCCAGGCTCACATCGGTGACGTCCATGATTGATCCCAACACAGAAAGCCGGTCTTTCCACTCTTGCGGATCGAAGGTCATTGCATCGAATTGCGGGTTGCGGGTCACGATGAACTTAACGGTTTGATCTCCCGCCGAGTAGAGCAGGGCCTCCTTGCCGGTGATTGGATTTGACGGCTGGCGCAACAGCCCAAAATTTGACGGACCTTGAAAGGGAGCACCCTCCAAGAACGGCCATTTCGGGAATGTATCCATTCCCGCGATCGTCACACCTGGTTTGTATTCAGACGTAATTAATCGGACAGCTTGGATCTGTGCATTGGACAGGCAGGTGTCGCCGGCGTCCGTTCCGTCCTGGCAGCGGAACGATGCAATATCAAATGCAGCGTTGCAAGCCGAAATATGGCTGATGATACCGTCCGACGCCCCATCAAGATCATCGCAGGCTGAAATATGGCAGTATATGCCGAGGTTATGAAGCCAGGCATCAAGGGGCATAAAAAATCTATCTCTCTGAAAATGGATCACCACTTCAGGTGCTTCCCCCCATCCTTTCGGGCTTGCGGCAGCGATTTTCCAAGATCAGCTTTGAAGTCTCGCGCGCGCGAAGATCGCTAAACTTGTCAAGCGAGAAGGCGCACCAGGTTAAGCCGCGCAGGAGTTCGCCATCCTTAGGACCATAATCGGTTGGGTATGGGCAGTCCCAGATATAGGGCTTGCGGAATCTGCAGCTCGAAACCAATACCTGCAGCAACGTGGTCGAGCTGTCTGGCGTGCTGTGCAGTGTGCCACACGCCACGCTCAAGCACCTGCGCAAACGGCTGTTGTCCGTAATGCGTGTTGAGATAGTCAGGCTTGGCGCTGGAATTCGCAGGTATGAAAGTGTTGCGATATTCGCAGCGCACATCGTCGACATAGGAGAGCATGTCGGCTCTAGTCTGTATGTCTGGTCGAGGGTCTAGGTAAATCGCGCGTGCATCGATCGTGTCATCGGCAACCTGGCGCAGGAATGATTCCGCGACTTGGAAGGTGTGAACGCACAGTTCGCGGATCGTTCTGTCGCGCTGTGGAATAACTGGCCGTTGTAGAACATCCGCGTCAAAGGC
>NZ_JBFUAY010000345.1:0-3538 GCF_056406015.1 Rhizobium sp. P1_E1
GGCGCAGCGTCCATCGTACCGGCTGATCCCCTCGCAATTTCCGCCTATCGGACTTTTTGAGACGGTGACGAGGGTGGCCGATCTCGAAGCCGTGATGGAGCTCGTCGGCTGGACCAACGACCGGCTCGTCGCCGACCGCATCCAACGGCTTCCCGAGGACCAATGGGTTTATGGCGTTGCCAATGCCAGTATTGTTATGGCGGCATTCCTGCATGTTGCGCCGGGAGGAATGCGCTTCAACGGCCCTGATCTCGGTGCCTGGTATGCAGCCGACGATCTCCGCACAGCCGCCGCCGAAGTTGGCCATCATCTCAGGCGCGAAGCGCTCGCGCGCGGCGTCGCGACGATGGCGCGCACCTATCGAAGCTATTCGGCCAACCTGATTGGTGATTACCTCGACATTCGCGGCGAAGAGAGGCTGCGGCCCCATGTCTATGACGGCACCAGCTATGCGGCGTCGCAAGTGCTGGGGGAAGAGGTGCGCTCGAGCGGCGGCGCCGGTATCCTCTATGACAGTGTCCGGCTGAAAGGCGGAGTGGCCATCGTCGCCCACCGCCCGCGCAATATTCGCGACGTGGTGCAGGCCGACCACTTCGAAATCACCGTTTCCGCCACTGATCGGCGCATCGATGTCAGGAAGCTTGCTGCCTGACGACGGCGCCTGCCGGCGCCGGGAATGGTGATGCTCAAACCGGCAATCGTTCGGCCCATGCCTTCACCGCCTTCGCCATCGTGGCGAGGTGATCGGCACTGGAGAAACCGGAGATCGTCTTGCGCGGCTTGAGGTCGTGGTCGCCATCCTCGAGCCAGAGGATCTCCATGCTGTCGGACAGATCGTAACCCGGCACCTCGTCCCGCGTGCCGAATTCGTCGCGTGTTCCCTGGCAGATCAGTGCGGGCGTCGTCAGCCCTGTGAGATGGCCGGTGCGCAGCTTCTCCGGCTGGCCGGGCGGATGGAAGGGATAGCCGAGGCAGAGCAGGCCGGCAATCTTTCCCCGACGATGAAGATCGTCGGCGATCATGCTGGCGACCCGGCCGCCCATCGACTTGCCGCCGATGATCAGAGGGCCGCTGACGCCGAACTCGGCAATGGCCGCCTCGTATTCGGGATTGAGCGTTTCGGCCCGCGGCGGCGGCTTGCGGCCTTCCGAGGTGCGGCGGGCGGCCATATAGGCGAATTCGAAGCGGGCCACACGGAAGCCGGCGTCGGCGAGTGCATTTGCCGCTGCTGTCATCGATGCCGAATCCATCGGCGCGCCGGCGCCATGCGCCAGAAGGATCGTGAAGCGCGCATCCTGAGGCCCCTGCGATAGAAACCTGTCAAGCATCGGTAATCCTCCATCCCATCGTCGGAACCATGTCGATGGCCGCGACTTCTTGCTGGAAAGGAGACTGACAATGTCGACGAATGATCAAAACGTAAAGCCCGAGCAGCGGCGACCCAAAGATGTCGGCGCCGTTCCCGAAAAGCCGGAGCCCGCAGACGCGGAATCGATGGCGCCGCCGGTGGTGCAGCCGGCTGGGGTCAGGGACAAAAGCGAACRGCCCGTGGTCAATCCGATCACCGGGGTCGCCTCTTGATCGAATAGGTGTGAGCTTTCCGGAGGTTGTCCATTTGGAGCGGATTTAGGAGACTGGAGTTACCACACCTCAGTTTTCCAGGATCACTCCGAATGAACATCCATAAGAATGCCCGACTGACACCGTTGCGTCGAGAGGAAATGGCTTTGGCCGTTGCCAAAGGCAGGTGTCCAAAGCCCAGGCCGCCCGCCTTTATGGTGTCTCGCCAAAGATCGTTTCGCGCTGGGTCGAACGGTTCAGGGCGCAAGGACGCGCCGGGATGGCGGACCGCTCATCCCGGCCCAAAATCAGTCCACGTCAGACGGGTCAGTCCTTGGCAGAGCGCATCGTCGCACTTCGCCGTCAGCGCCTGACAGGCAAGCACATCGCCATGGAAACAGGCGTGTCGCCCGCCACCGTCAGCCGCGCTCTCAGGCGTGCAGGCCTGTCACGGATGAAGGGTGTCGATCCCGCCGAGCCGATTGTGCGTTACGAATATGCCGAGCCGGGTGGTTTGATCCATCTCGATATCAAGCGCCTCGGCCGCTTTCATCGCGTCGGCCACCGCATCACCGGCGACAGGACCGGCCAGAGCAACTCGCGTGGTGTCGGCTGGGAATACGTCCACATCTGCATCGACGATGCCTCCCGCATCGCCTTTACCGATATCTTCCCCGACGAAACCGCCGTTAGCGCCATTGCCTTCCTCAAGGCGGCCGTCACCTATTATCAGAGCCTGGGCATCACAGTCACGCGGGTGATGACCGACAACGGCCCCTGCTACAAGGCCAAGGACTTCGCAACCACCTGCAAGGCACTCGGCCTCAAGCACATCCGCACCAAACCCTATACCCCCAAGACCAACGGCAAGGCGGAGCGCTTCATTCAGACGGCCTTGCGAGAGTGGGCCTATGCATGCGCCTATCCGTCATCCGAACACCGAAAAGCCCATCTGCCAAGCTGGACCCATATGTACAATTGGCATCGTCCGCACGGCAGCCTGAAATCAAAAACACCCATCAGTCGCCTCGGCCTCAACCGAGACAACCTCTTGAGGATCCACACCTAGAGCCCCGGCGGTTTTGAATAAGCCAACAGGCGCGGTGTGAGCAACCGGCGGAAACGCGAAGCTTTCATCTTGCGCAGCGTTGGAGCCGGTTGCGGCGATGGTCCCGGCAAAGTTTGCCGGGGTTTGGTATCCGAGCGATGAGTGCGGCCGGAAATGGTTGTAATCGTCGGCCCCTTCAGCAATGGCGCTTCGGGCATGATCGAGGCCGAAGAAGAGGCTTTCGTTGAGCAGCTCGTCACGCATGCGCCCGTTGAAACTCTCGACATAGCCATTCTACATCGGCTTTCCCGGCGCGATGTAGTGCCACTCGACCTTATGATCTTTCGACCAGGCAAGGATAGCATTCGATGTGAGTTCGGTGCCGTTGTCAGAGACAATCATTCCTGGCTTGCCGCGTCGTTCGATGAGGGTCGTCAGTTCGCGAGCGACGCGACGACCGGAGATCGAGGTGTCCGGGATCGCCGCCAGGCATTCGCGCGTCACGTCATCGACGATGTTGAGCACGCGAAACCTCCTTCCGCAAGCGAACTGGTCGTGAACGAAATCCAGCGACCAGCGGGCATTAGCCTTCGCTTCGACCAGGATCGGTGCACGCGTGCCGACCGCACGCCGCCGGGCTTTGCGCTTGCGAACGGACAGTCCTTCCCGATAAAGGCGATAGATGCGGTTGACCCCGGACGGCTCTCCCTCCCGCCGAAGCAGGACGAACAGTTGGCGGTAGCCGAAACGTCGACGCTCATTGGCGAGGTCGCGCAGCTTCGCTAGCAACTCGGTTTCCGGCGGTCGGTTCGACTGATAGCGGATCGTCTTGCGGTCGGCGGATATGATCTGGCAGGCCCGCCGTTCCGAAAGACCCATGACGGTCTTCAGATGCGTGACGGCGTCACGCTTGGCGACAGGCCCTACCAT
>NZ_JBFUAY010000346.1:0-3485 GCF_056406015.1 Rhizobium sp. P1_E1
AGGTTACGATGATGCCGGGACGAACGATCGGTAGCGTGATCCGCAACATAATCGTGTACCATCGAGCGCCGTCGACCCGGGCAGCCTCCTCCAGTTCCACCGGCACCTCGTCGATGAAACTCTTCATCAACCAGACGGAAAACGGGATCGTCAGCGTCTGCAGGACGAGGACCATCGAGAAGTAGGAACCCTGGAGACCGATGCGCGTGATGAGGATGAAATAAGGGATCAGAAACGCGACTGGCGGGGCCATCAGCAAGCCGAGGTACCACAACATGATGTTTTTCTTGCCGCGTAGCTTGAAGCGGGACAACGCGTAGGCAGCAGGAACGGAAAAGGGCAGATTGAGCAACACGGCGCCGATTGCTACGATCAGGCTGTTGACCAGTTGCGGTGCGTTGGTGCCGGGATCGACGAGGATGTGCCGGAATGCGACGAGATTGGGCTCGAAGGTAATTTGCGGCGGCATGGTGAAGGCCGTCTCGGCCGGGCGAACGGCCAGAGCGATAAACCATAGGATCGGCCCAACGAAGATTGCCAGGAAGAGGAGGCCKGCGGTGTAGGTGAGTGCCGTGTTGAAGCTTGTGCGACGACGGGACATTTTACCACTCCTCGTTTCTGAACGCGAAGAAGACGTAGAGGGCAACGATGACATTGACGATCAGCACTGTGATCCAGGTCATTGCGCTGACAAGGCCAATGTTGAAGTTGACGAGGCCCTGCTCGTAGAGCGAGTATCCAAGGGTGCGCGTCGAGGTGCCCGGTCCGCCGCGGGTGAGCACAAGCACCGTGTCGAAGGTGTTGAATATCTGCATGAAGCGAAGCATGACGATGATGATCGCGGTGCGCTTGATCAGCGGCAGCTTGATACGCATCAGGATCGTCCACGCGGAAGCCCGATCCAGTCGCGCGGCTTCCAAGATTTCGTCAGGAACGGCTAAGAGGCTTGCGTAGAGGACGATTGCAAAGAACGGCGTCCATTGCCAGATGTCGACGAAGAGGATTGCCGTAAGTGCGGTCGAAGGCGAGCCAAGAATTCCCTCTGCCGGCACGGGTAGCCAAAGCGACTGCAACACCCAGCTCAACAGTCCACCGCCGGGATCATAGAGATAGCGGAACAAAAATCCGACGACGATAGGGGCAATCGTGGTGGGGAGGATCAGCAGGGCACGCACGACGTTCATGCCAGGCAGTGCCTTGAGCAGGATGAGGGCGATCGCCAGGCCAAACGTGAACTCAAGTGTCGTGCCAAGGATCGACAGGATCAATGTGTTGGTGAGTGCGGCGCGAAAGTCAAAGGCGTTAAAGGCCTGCACATAATTCTCGAAGCCAACGAACTGGAGCGGCTCCGGGCCGATTTGCAGGTTCCAGAAGTAGAAGCTCGATCGTAGGGCAAACAGCAAGGGGTAGGCGATCAGAGCGAGCAGCATCACGACCGAAGGCGCGATCAGCAAGTATGGCAGGTTTCGTCGGATAAAGCTCTTCCGGGCGGGCCTGAAGGCTCGCGGTGAGCGAACAGTTGTCGTGTGCATTGGCAGATCCAGTTCTTCTTCAAGTAGCTGCCGGCGCGATCGCTGTCGCGCCGGCCCGAGGAGAACTCTATTACCTCTTGGCGATCAGGGCTTTGGCCCTGTCAAGAGTGTCTGCGTAGCTGGCTTTTTGATAAGGGATCATGAGATTACCCTTCAGGATGCTCTCGAACAGGCTGTTGGCACGTTCAAGGCCGGTCTTCGGCTCTTCGCTACCGGTCAAAAGCTGGTTCAATGTGAGGCCCAGCACGCTTTCAATGGCCGTGTAACCAGGTACAGGCGGGCGTGTGACCTTGCCGTTGCCCTGCTTCATCATCGCATACTGCACATCGAGGTACGGATAGAGCGCTTTGACTTCCTCGTCTTCGTAGAGTGAAACGCGCGCAAAGTCGGAGAATTGGTAGTTAAGGTCCGGCCAAAGAGCCATTTTCTTCTGCGTGGTTTTCGAGGTCGCCCATTTGATGAAGGCGTAGCCTGCTTCTTGCCTTTCGGAACTGGATGGGATGCCAAGGCTCCATCCGCCGAGACTGACCGTCTGAGGCACGCCCTCAGCCTTTGGCAAGGCCGCCGTCGCGTACTTGTCCATCACGTCCGACTTCTTGCCGGTCATGTAGCCCGAGTTTTTGATCAGGTAGAAGTACGGCGTCCACCAGTAGAACATCCCGATGTCACCTTTTGCAAAACGGGTGCCGGCGTCGAACCAGACATAGTTGATCGCTTCAGGCGGAGACAGCTTGTAGAGCTGCCTATAGACTTCAACAGATTTGACCCAGGCGGGGCTTGTCAGCTGCGGAGAGAAATCCCACAAGTCGGCAGGGAATGATTTGAACCAGTTCGCACCGTGGCTTGCCGACACCTGCGTAAACATGTGGACGATCGGCGACGGTTGAGAGCCGCAGACCACCGTGGGAAACAACGGTTTGCCGCCAAATGACTTKCCTTCCATCGACTTCAGTGTGTCGACATATTTCGTCCAGGTCCAGTCTTCCGAGGTCTTGGTCGGCGGCGCTGCGATGCCGAGTTCGTCAAACACGTCCTTGCGGTACATGACGCCCTGTGCATAAGCGGCGATCGGCAATGTGCCGATCTGGCCGCGCCACATATTCGAGGAGTAAAGGACCTCCGGGATGAAATCGGAGAGATCGAATTCACTGTCCTTGGCAATAAAATCGTTCAGCGAGATGATCCATCCATTGTCGATGTACTGCCCGAGCCACATCTGATCGACAACAATGACGTCGGCGTCTGAGGTTTTGGCGACAAAGGCAGACACGAGGCGCGATTGAAGGGCGTCATAGGAGAGACTCTCCAGTTCGACCTTGATGCCGGTTTCTTTCTCGTATTCCGGCACCAGCGCCTTCATCGAGAAAAAGAATGGGTCTTCAACGGACAGGACGCGAACCGTGTTCGCATCCTGCGCGGCCCCGCGCCGTGGAATGGCCAGTGATCCCGCGCCAGCCACAAGAGCTGCGACGGAAGCGCTTTTCAGCAGGTCACGTCGCGACATATTTCCGATATCGATTGTCATAAACAGCCTCCTCAGTTGCTTCGTATCCCAACCTCGGCCCCTTCAGCGGAGCCACCGGGCTTCCGCTTGTCGATCTGAGATTGCTACCCCTAATTTGCTTTTTGTAAGCAGTTAGTTTGTACCTCGCACAAACTTATGTTAGTGTCAACAAGTTGTCGCCAAAATTTTCGCCGAACCGCCCTTGTCATCGACATCCTGCTTGCATCACCGGAAGGGACCTTTGCTGTATGGCCGTTCGATAATGTACGGGCTAAAAGGATCCGGTAGATTGGAGAAGAGAAGTGAAGTTTGAGAGCCAGCCGTCCTATTCGTTGGGCCAGCGCACCCCTGCCACCAGAGAAGTCGCCGCCGGCGAGAACAGCGGCAACGTGACGCTTGTCTCCCAATCGGCACTCGGCGCCATAAACCGCGGTCGCGTACTTCAAGCT
>NZ_JBFUAY010000347.1:0-3456 GCF_056406015.1 Rhizobium sp. P1_E1
CGCTCGGTCTGCTCGACAAGACAGGAACGCTCGAACCCGGCAAATCCGCCGATCTCGCCATCTGGAATATCGAAAGCCTTGCCGAGCTCGTCTACCGCATCGGCTTCAATCCGCTTCACACACGCGTCTTCAAGGGCGAAAGGAACGGTCGATGACCATCACGCTCCACCCGGGCTCCGTCTCGCTCAAGGATTTGGAAATCATCTACTGGACGGGCGCACCGGCAAGGCTCGATCCCGCCTTCGATGCGGGGATCGCCAAGGCCGCGGCCCGTATCGCCGAGATCGCCGCCGGCAATGCGCCGGTCTACGGCATCAATACCGGCTTCGGCAAACTCGCCTCGATCAAGATCGACAGCGCCGATGTGACCACCTTGCAGCGCAATCTCATCCTGTCGCATTGCTGCGGCGTCGGCGCGCCGCTGCCCGAGAATATCGTGCGGCTGATCATGGCGCTGAAGCTGGTCTCGCTCGGGCGCGGCGCCTCCGGCGTGCGGCTGGAGCTGGTGCGGCTGATCGAAGGCATGCTGGAAAAGGGCGTCATCCCGCTGATCCCGGAAAAGGGCTCGGTCGGCGCCTCCGGCGATCTCGCCCCGCTCGCCCATATGGCGGCAGTGATGATGGGCGAGGCCGAAGCCTTCTTCGCCGGCGAACGCCTCTCAGGTGCGCAAGCCCTCAAAAGGGCTGGTCTCAGACCGGTCGTGCTCGCCGCCAAGGAGGGCCTAGCGCTCATCAACGGCACCCAGACCTCGACGGCGCTGGCGCTGGCCGGCCTGTTTCGCGCCCATCGTGCCGCACAGGCAGCCCTCATCACCGGCGCCATGTCCACCGATGCCGCCATGGGCTCTTCGGCGCCCTTTCATCCGGATATTCACACATTGCGTGGCCATAAGGGCCAGATCGACACGGCAGCCGCGCTTCGCGCGCTGCTGGAAAACTCCATCATTCGCCAGAGCCACATCGAGGGCGACGAGCGCGTGCAGGATCCCTATTGCATCCGCTGCCAGCCGCAGGTCGACGGCGCCTGCCTCGATCTGTTGCGCTCGGTTGCCCGCACCCTTGAAATCGAGGCCAATGCGGTCACCGACAATCCGCTGGTTCTCTCGGACAATTCCGTCGTCTCCGGCGGTAATTTCCACGCCGAACCCATCGCCTTCGCCGCCGACCAGATCGCGCTCGCCGTCTGCGAGATCGGCGCGATTTCGCAGCGCCGCATCGCGCTGCTGGTCGATCCGACCCTCTCCTACGGCCTGCCGGCCTTCCTCGCCAAGAAGCCGGGCTTGAATTCCGGCCTGATGATCGCGGAGGTTACGTCGGCGGCGCTGATGTCGGAAAACAAGCAGATGTCGCACCCGGCCTCGGTCGATTCGACACCGACGTCGGCCAACCAGGAAGACCATGTCTCGATGGCCTGCCATGGCGCCCGCCGCCTGCTTGCCATGACCGAGAACCTGTTCGGCATCATCGGCATCGAGGCGCTGACCGCTGCCCAAGGCGTTGAACTGCGCGCGCCTCTTTCGACGAGCCCGGAGCTTGCCAAGGCGATCGCCGCTATCCGCAGCAAAGCTCCGAGCCTCGACGCCGATCGCTACATGGCAAACGACCTCGCCGCCGCCGCCGAGCTGGTGGCAACGGGCGCGCTGAACGCCTCGGTTTCATCTGGCATATTGCCAGTATTGGAGGGCTGAGATGATGGTGACGGAAAAAGTCTCCTCTCCATGCGAAATTCGCCAAGGCACCTCCCCCGTCATCCTCGGCTTCCCCCATACCGGCACCGAGGTGCCGGCTGAGATTGCCGACCGGCTCAACGACAATGGCAGGATGCTGGCCGACACCGACTGGCATATCCACAGGCTTTATGATGGCCTGCTGGACAATGTCACGGTGGTTCGCGCCACCTTCCACCGCTATGTGATCGACGCCAACCGCGATCCCCAGGGCGTCAGCCTCTATCCTGGCCAGAACACCACCGGCCTCGTTCCCCAGACGGATTTCGACGGCAAGGCGATCTGGAAGGATGGGCAGGCGCCCGACGAAGCCGATATCGCGGCGCGGCTGCGGGACTTCCATGCCCCCTATCATGCCGCACTTGCCGCCGAGATCGAGCGCGTGAGAGCCATCCATGGCGTCGCAATTCTCTACGACTGCCACTCGATCCGCTCCCACATCCCCTTCCTCTTCGAAGGCAAGTTGCCGGATTTCAATATCGGCACCGACATGGGCAAGACGTGCGACAGCGCGATCGAGCAGGCGACGCTCACCGCGGTCGAAGCCGCCGAAGGTTACGACAGTGTGCTCAACGGTCGCTTCAAGGGCGGCTGGACGACACGCCACTATGGTCGGCCCGACACTGGTGTGCACGCGATCCAGATGGAGCTCGCGCAATCGACGCATCTCCAAACCGAGGCGACGCCCTTCGCCTACGATGCCGCCAAGGCAGACAGACTTCGCGTCCATCTCAAAAACATTCTGGTGCGCATCGAACAGATTGCGCCAGGCCTGAAACGATAACGATCACTCGACAGGGGAACCGCCATGAACAATCCACGCCACAATATCCGCGAAATCCGCGCGCCCCGCGGCAACGATCTTAATGCCAAGAGCTGGATGACTGAAGCGCCGCTGCGCATGCTGATGAACAATCTCGACCCTGACGTCGCCGAAAATCCGAACGAGCTCGTCGTTTATGGCGGCATCGGCCGCGCCGCCCGCACCTGGGAGGATTTCGACCGCATCGTCGCGACGCTGAAGACGCTGACGGAAGAAGAAACCTTGATCGTCCAATCCGGCAAGCCGGTGGCCGTATTCCGCACCCACAAGGATGCACCGCGGGTGCTGATCGCCAATTCCAACCTCGTGCCGCATTGGGCGACCTGGGATCATTTCAACGAGCTGGATAAGAAGGGCCTTGCGATGTACGGCCAGATGACGGCCGGCTCGTGGATCTATATCGGCACGCAGGGCATCGTGCAGGGCACCTACGAGACCTTCGTCGAGGCCGGCCGCCAGCACTACGGCGGCAATCTCAAGGGCAAATGGATCCTGACCGGCGGCCTCGGCGGCATGGGCGGCGCCCAGCCGCTCGCCGCCGTCATGGCCGGCGCCTGCTGCCTGGCCGTCGAATGCAATCCCGATTCGATCGATTTCCGCCTGCGCACCCGCTATGTCGACGCCAAGGCCGAGACGCTCGATGAAGCACTTGAGATGATCGACCGCTGGACCAAGGCCGGCGAGGCGAAATCCGTCGGCCTGCTCGGCAATGCTGCCGAAATCCTGCCGGAGATGGTCCGCCGCGGCATCCGCCCCGATATCGTCACCGATCAGACTTCGGCCCACGACCCGATCAACGGCTACCTGCCGAAGGGCTGGACGATGGGTGAGTGGAAGGCAAAGCGCGAAAGCGATCCGAAGGCAGTGGAAAAAGCGGCGCGCGCCTCGATGCGCGAGCACGTCGAAG
>NZ_JBFUAY010000348.1:0-3423 GCF_056406015.1 Rhizobium sp. P1_E1
GAAGTAGGGCGCGAACGACAGGGCAAAGGTGCAGGTTACGCAGATACCGGCAAAGACAAGCGCTGGCTTTGTGTCTATTGGCAGCCAATAGTCGAGGCTGGGCGGATTGCTCAGCAMGATAWCGAAGACACSAGCGTAGATCGCGCAAGCGATCAAGGTGAGACAGCGCTGCGTGTCATGGATCAGCTTATAGCCGTAAAGCGCGATGACGAAGCTCAGCAGAGTGAAGACCACGATCGAGACTGAGCGTGGAACCGCTACGACGCCTGACACCGTCTGTGCGGCAAGCAGGGTGTTGCTGACGCTGAAGCCGAAATAGATAAACATGACGAAAAGCATTGGGAAGATCGCGCCCAACACGCCGAACTGCGCCCGAGATTGGATCATCTGAGGGATGCCAAGCCGCGGACCCTGCACGGAATGGGATGCTACAAGGATTGTACCGATGGAAACGCCGACAACAATCGAAAAGACGGCCCAGAACAGGTTCAAGCCCATGCTGACCAGAAGCGCTCCCGTTACAAGCGAGGTCAAGTTGACATTTGCCCCAAACCAGACCGGAAACAGATCACGTTCTTTTCCGTATCGTTCTGCCTCAGGTATAAAGTCGATCGTACGCTGCTCAATTTCCATAGCTTTAGCTCCCCTTTTATTACTCTACGAGTTTTGCAAGCCGCCTCTTGCCTCCAAACGGCTGCAGCCGCAGCGCGGCCGAAGTTTCGTATATCATAATACGGTATGTTGGTATACCAAGATTTTGATCGCGAATAAATGCTCGGATCCGTCGAAGGTTTACTCGGCGATCGCCGTGATCAAGAACCCGCGGCCGGCCAGCGCCGGGAAAAACTGCGACGGACGTTCCGCGACCGTTTAGCCGGCGTTCCGCGGTGGCTGTTTAGCTCTCGGCGCTCAGAATAATGGACCCATCGAATGATCTTGGTTGGCCCTCACGGAGGGGCCAATATTCCCTTATGACCAACTCAGCGGGAATAACCAGACCCGGAAATAGGGACGAACGAACAGTCGAATGACAGTCAAAAACCCAATCACATGGACAAACGACGATTTTCCCGATCTGGGCGCGTCCAATGTGGCAGCTTCGATTGAGTTCCGATCTTTCACAGGAGCTTTCCGTTTAAGCGACCGAAAGCCTTCTGGCGACTAACGATTTGCGAAGCTTCATGGCCGGCTTTTCAATCAGCGCCCATGATAGAGCGGCTAATGCCACGGTCCCGACCGGCTCGACGATCCAAAGCCACCAGTGGCCGACCCATCCGATGCCGATCAGCGTGTGCATGACGAGCATATGGTAGAGGTAGATCCCGTAAGAGAGATCCTGCCCGCGCAAAAGGTTAGGGCGCGGAAATGAGTACGCTGCCGACAGGACTAGACCGGCAAGAATAGCGATTCGGAATGCATCGACAGGCGCCGCATTGTTGATAGAGATGAATGCAGCGGACGTCCCTGCTACCCACCACGTTATCGTGAGATGAATTGCCAGCCACCACAAGAGCTTCCCCTCAAAGATCCTGCTTACGCGATGCCAGTAAAGCCGAGCAAGAACTCCCATCGAAAAAATCCAGAAAGTCGGGCCCACTGTCACCGACAGGAACGGATTGTACCTATCAGTTATGTTGAAGTGCTGCGCCATGACCCAAGACCCGAGAGCAGCGACGGCAACGACTAGCGCCCCTGCTCGTTTCCACCGCYGCCAAATTTCCAACAGCGTTGGCAGGGTGAGGTAGAATGTCAGCTCCACCGTCAGCGTCCACAGCACTCCACTTGGGTCCGAGACGCCGTAAAAGCCGCTCATCGTGTAGGGCTCGTAGGTGAAGTAGACGGCCCAGATTCGTGCAGCGGTCAGAATGTAGACCGTGAAGTAAGACAGATACTGCAAGATGCCAGTGACATTTAATCCCCCCGTCACAAACAGGGCAAGTTCCATCACGGCGATGTTGACGAACAGTGCAGGAAAGATTCGGAGCGACCGCTTGACGAAAAAAGAGGCCGCCGACGATGAGCGGATGTAAGAATCTGTTACTAGAAAGCCGCTGATTACAAAGAAGATCGCAACACCCGGCGTCGAAAACAACAGATTGAAGGCCGTTGTGCCGTTCAAAGAATCGCCCAGGTGAAGCCAATTCCACGCGTGGCTGAACATCACTTGGCAGGCGGCAAAGAGCCTTAACAGGTCGAAGTTGTTCCGGTGGCCGGATGAGTGTTCATTGGATGGTCCCATGAATGTCCATTAGCCGGCAGATGCCGCGCAACCTTTCGGCGGTGTATTGAGAACAGAAGTCAGGTGTGGTRGTGGACGGCTTAGTTGTCTGCAGCCAAGACGGTGTAATTGCCGCTTCTCAAGGCTCAGACAGCCTGTCGTCGAGGTAAAGAGCCGTTTGCGCCTTGGCGACTGATTTCGCCCAGTGCCGCCTGCGGATGCAAACCCGAGCGGCATTGGCATCCCCCGTCAGATCGTTTGCCTTCGTTGGTTAACAACATCGATGGGTAATACCTATAACTAGGATCAACTATGAGACGTCTTTGGCCGATCTTTTGGATCAAACTGAACAATCGTGATCCAACTGGCAGTGAGTGCGGGCCGGTTCTCGTTTTCGATCTCGACCGTCACCTCGTAGGTCGTCACCAGCATGCTTGAGCCCCGAAAACGGCAGTCGGACAATACGAAGCGGCCGCGTACGCGACTCCCAGTCTTAACGGGCGACATGAAGCGCACGTTGTCGAAGCCGTAGTTGAGGCCCATTGTCTGCTCGCGAATTTTTGGCATCCCGCTGAAATTCATCACCGACAAAAGTGAAAGAGTCAGGAAACCATGAGCGATCGTGCCGCCAAACGGGCTTTCCACCGCAGCGCGTTCCGGGTTCACATGAATGAACTGATGGTCATGCGTTGCATCCGCGAATAGATCGACTGTTGATTGATCGATCATGATCCATTCGGATCTTCCAACTTCCTGGCCAACTCGCCCAAAGACATCCACGAGCGAAATTTCATTCATACGACCTCACTTATTCTAAATTCCAATGAGAAGGTTTCGGTATTTGTCCGAAATCGCGCTAGCTCCGGGAGCTATGCAATTATTCGACAGTGACCGATTTTGCGAGATTGCGCGGCTGGTCGACATCGGTTCCTTTGGTGACCGCCACGTAGTAGGCAAGCAGCTGTAGAGGTAGAGAGAAGATGATGGGCGCAATTATTTCCTCGACATCCGGCAGCACGATCGTGTGAATGGTATCGAGCTTCGAACGCGTAGCTCCGCTCTCATCGGTGAGAAGAATGACGCGGCCGCCGCGTGCGGCAACCTCCTGCATGTTGGAGACGGTCTTGTCGAAGAATCGATCATGTGGCGCGATAATGATGACGGGCATGTTTTCATCGACGAGCGCGATCGGGCCGTGTTTCAGT
>NZ_JBFUAY010000349.1:0-3416 GCF_056406015.1 Rhizobium sp. P1_E1
GAGCTTCGGCCTGCGCATGAACGGCAATCCGAAGGCCGATACCGAACGGCGCGTGCGCCATGTCGCCGAGATCCTGCAGATCACCGAGTTGATGAAGCGGCGGCCGAAGCAGCTTTCCGGCGGCCAACGTCAGCGCGTCGCGATCGGTCGAGCCATCGTCCGCGAACCCCAGGTCTTCCTGTTCGACGAACCTTTGTCGAACCTCGATGCGKAACTGCGCGTGCAGATGCGCGTCGAAATATCAAGACTGCACAAGCAGCTCGGCACGACGATGATCTACGTCACCCACGACCAGACGGAAGCGATGACACTCGCCGACAGGATCGTCGTGCTGCGCGCCGGCAATATCGAACAGATCGGCGCGCCGCTCGATCTGTACGACGATCCCGCAAACCAGTTCGTCGCCGGTTTCGTCGGTTCGCCGAAGATGAATTTCCTGAAGGCCGTGGTGGTTGAGACGCAGCCGGGTCGGGTGGTGATTGCCCTGGAAAGCGACGCCAATACGCGCCTGCCGCTGCCTGTCGCCGTTCCGATCGAAGCCGGCGCAAAGGTGACGCTCGGCATCCGTCCCGAACATTTCGTCGATGCGGGCATGGGCGATGCCGACCTCACCGTCACCATCGACGTCGCCGAACATCTCGGCAATACCAGTTACATCTACGCCACCATCGGCCCCGAGCAACTGATCATCGAGCGGCCGGAATCGCGCGTCGCCGGCAATCGCGAGACGCTGACAGTCGGCCTTCCCGCCAACCGCACATTCCTTTTCGACGGCGCCGGTAAACGGCTTCGCTGAACCAAATCCCAGGACAGAAAGACGAAAGAGGATTTTCCATGACTTCAGATCAACCGATCCGATGGGGCATCATCGGCCCCGGCACCATCGCCCGCACCTTTGCCGATGGCGTCGCCCATTCTCGCACGGGGAAGCTGGTGGCGATCGCTACCCGCAATCCGGCAAAGCCGGGCCTTGCCGAAAACTTCCCCGGCGCCCGCATCGTCAACGGCTACGAGGCGCTGCTTTCCGACCCCGAAGTTGATGCTGTCTATATCTCCGTGCCCCATACCGGCCACGCCGAATGGGCGATCAAAGCGGCACGCGCCGGCAAGCACATCCTGGTGGAAAAGCCGATCGCGCTCTCGGCCTATGATGCCGAAGCGGTCTATTACGAGGCGAAAAAAGCCGGCGTCTTTGCCGGGGAAGCCTTCATGTACCGCGTGCATCCGCAGACGGAGAAACTGGTCGAACTCGTCAAAAGCGGCGTCATTGGCACTGTCCGTATCATCCGCTCGAGCTTCGGCTTCAACATGGGCAGCTACAAGCCGGAACACCGGCTTTTCGCCAACGACACCGCCGGCGGCGGCATTCTCGATGTCGGCGGTTATCCGGTCTCGATGGCCAGATTGATTGCCGGCGCCGCAGAGGGCAAGGCCTTCCTCGAACCGGAGAAGGTCTCGGGCGTCGCCCATCTCGGAGAGAGCGGCGTCGATGAATGGGCATCTGCCGTGCTCAAGTTCCCGAACGAGATCATCGCCGAAGTCTCCTGCTCGATCATGGCGCAGCAGGACAATGTGTTGCGCATCATCGGCTCCGAGGGCCGGATCGAGGTCCAGGACTTCTGGTTTGCCTCCGGCCACAAGGGCGGCGTCGGCAAGATCGAGATCTTCAAGGGCGGCAGCCGAGAAACCGTCGAACTCAGGGAGGATCGCTGGCTCTATTCCTTCGAGGCGGACGCGGCTGKCGATGCCATCCGCGCCGGCAAGACCGAATTCAGCTCTCCCGGCATGAGCTGGGCAGATTCGATCGGAAACCTGCGTGTGCTCGACCAGTGGCGTGCCTCGGTCGGCCTCGAATACGGCGTGGAAAAAGCCAGCAAACGCACGGCAAACATTGCCGGCGGCGCGATCGCGCGCGGCAACAGCGTTCCGCAGCGTCAAATTCCCGGCATTTCCAAGCCGGCTTCTGTCGTGACCCTCGGCTTCGAGTTCTTTCCGAACTTCGCCTCTGCCTCGCTGACGCTCGACGCCTTCTACGAGGCCGGCGGCAATGCCTTTGACACGGCCTATGTCTATGGCGGTGGYAAGACGGAAGCGATCTTCGGCGATTGGCACACGAGCCGCAAGGTGCCGCGCGAGGAGATCGTGCTGATCGGCAAGGGCGCGCATTCGCCGCTCTGCTATCCCGATATGATCGCAAAGCAGCTCGACCAGTCGCTTTCCCGGCTGAAGACCGACTATGTCGACATCTATTTCATGCATCGCGACAACACCGACGTGCCCGTCGGCGAGTTCGTCGATGCCATGGATGCCGAGGTCAAGCGCGGACGCATCCGCGGCATATTCGGTGGTTCGAACTGGACGCGGGCGCGCTTCGACGAGGCGATCGCCTATGCCGAAAAGACCGGTAAGACGGCGCCGGCAGCACTGTCCAACAACTTCTCGCTCGCCGAGATGCTCGACCCGATCTGGGCCGGCTGCGTTGCCGCTTCCGATGACGACTGGAAAAAGTGGCTGAACGACAAGCAGATCCCGAACTTCGCCTGGTCGAGCCAGGGTCGCGGCTTCTTTACCGATCGTGCCGGCCGCGACAAGCGGGATGATGAGGAAATCGTCCGGGTCTGGTATTCCGAGCGCAACTTCGGACGTCGCGACCGCGCCATCGAGCTTGCCAGCAAACTCGGCCGCAATCCGATCCATATCGCGCTTGCCTATGTGATCGSCCAGCCTTTCCCGGTCATTCCACTGATCGGGCCGCGCACCGTCGCCGAGTTGGAAGACAGTCTCTCGGCGCTCGACATCAAGCTGACGCCCGATCAGGTGAAGTGGCTGGAAGGCTGACGCAACAGCAAAGGGCGCGGTTTGAACCGCGCCCTTGGCTTTTCTACTTGCGCGGCTCGGAAGCTTTCTTCCTGGCCGCGTCGTCCATCAGCTCATACCACATGGCGTTGAGAACGGCGAAAGCCGCGGCCAGCGGCAGGCCGAGGATCCATGCAAAATACCACATCGTTTGGTCTCCCTCAGAGCAATTCCAGGAAAAATGCGAAGCGGTTTTCCGTCCGAAATTGCGTAAAAACAAAAGGTTAGAGCGGTTCTAATGAATCGCTCTAGTAAGCGTGGCTGTTCTTGTCGGTGATCGACTTCTCATCGACCTTGCCCCACAGAACCTTGTAGACCCAGGCTGTGTAGGCGAAGATGATCGGCAGGAAGATCACCGTCACCACCAGCATGATGAACAGCGTCATGTGGCTGGAGGACGCATCCCAGACCGTCAGGCTCGATCGCGGATCAAGCGAGGAGGGCAGGATGAACGGGAACATCGACAGGCCGACCGTCGAGATGATGCCAAAGATCGCCACCTTGCTGAAGAGCAGTGTCATGACCTCGCGCCTTACCCGCATGGCGATGAACGCCAGCGC
>NZ_JBFUAY010000350.1:0-3399 GCF_056406015.1 Rhizobium sp. P1_E1
CAGGCGCATTCCTGACCTTCGCGGTCGTGATGGGGGAATTCGTGATTGCTAGCCTTTTGACGCGCCCGGCTTTCGGCACCTACATTCAAAAAATCGGCATGAGCAAAGCCTATGAGCCTGCGGCCCTGACCATCCTGTCTTTTGCCATCACTTGGGGCGCACTGGCCATGATGAACGTCATGACGCGGTTTTCGCGGCGAGCAGGGTAGGGTTTCCTCTCATTCTTCTGGTGTGAACGGTATCCTGTATCTGAAGGCTCTGCAGATACAGGTCCGTCACGCCAAGATGCATGGCATCGAGCTGAGGCAGAGCGATACGCGTCTGACGAAAGCAGCGGCGGTGCGCGCCGGCCGTTATGCCCATGCCCGGCAATTCCGCCGCATGCGCCGCGAACTGAAGCGCCTGCGCATCTCTCTTGGCTGCGTCTTGCGCGATATTGGCCGCAAGGTCGCCGGCAACGTCGAACTGGAGCGGACTTTTGCCCGGCTGTTCGGTCTTATCGAACGGCTGCTGGCGCAAAAGCCGAAGGACAAGAACAAGGTCTATGCGCTGCATGCTCCCGAGGTCGTCTGCTTCTCGAAGGGCAAGGCTCGCGCGCCATTCGAGTTCGGTTGCAAGGTAGGGTTCGCGGCGACGGACCGCGAAGGGCTGGTTCTGGCGGCCAAGGCAYTCGAAGACAATTCCTATGGCGGGCACACCCTCTCACATCCCGTCGACCAGGCTGTTGCCATGGGTGGTATCCGGATCGCATCTACGTCGAGGAATATCGCGGTCATGATTACACCGGATCGGCGTCGGTGATGATTGCCGGAAGCCGGCGCGGGCTGACGCCGACCATGCGACGGGAGCTGAAACGACGATCGGCCATCGAGCCCACCATCGGCCATATGAAGACCGATGGCAGGCTGGACCGGAACTTCCTTCTCGGGCACGATGGCAACACCATCAATGCGCTGCTCGTCGGGGTAGGTCACAATCTGCGCCTCATCCTGGCCAAACTGGCCCCTTTGGCGTGCTTCATCAGGGCCGCGCTTAACGTTCTCATGGCGAAATCGGATACTTCTCCAGATCTTCCCAACCGCCAGAAGATCAATGATTTAAGCCTTTGTTCAGGCCGACTAATTAGGGGCTGGCGGGCGAAAAGACCGCTTCCGGTTTTACACTTTCGTCGGTAATGGCGCGGGCGAAATGCTCCTCGTCCGCGAACATCCGAAGCCAAGTTTCAATCGAAATGGCTTTCCAGGCGTTTTGAACGGTACTACGGGTGACCTCGCGCACGAGCTCTTCCCTTACCAGAGCCAGATTTTCATAATCGTAGACGTCCCGCTTTTGCGCCGCGGCGGAGTTGAACAAGAGATCAAATGTCGTCAACAACCAAGTCCGCATTGCRCTGTCATACATCAGCTGCTGTATTCGTTTCGGTCGCTTTACAATCTCCTCGGGCAAAAACATCGCCGACGCTTGGCGCAGGATAAGCTTATTTCCTTTGTCGTTGACCTTCTGGGCGTCAGGAATGCGCATTGCGGTTCGGACGACGTGGGTGTCGGCATACGGCATGCGCAGATCGATGCCAAAACGAGCGGCTAGCATTTCCTGGGCACCCATCCGCTCGTCCCGCCTATCCATTGTGGCGATAAGTTCGGCATGCAAGGAACCGTGAGAAGGCGACCGCGTCCGCAGCGTCGCGTGGGTGCCGCTTGCTGCCCCCTTGAKGATTGTAAGGCTTCCATTTGGGGCCGATTCCTCATCAGTTGGCCGCCCGTTAAGGCTCTTCCACAACTGTGTGTGGAAGTTCATGCCTCCAAATAATGTATCCGAGAGATTGCCAGAAAATAGAACATCGACATGCAACCCTGCCATCTCGCAAAGCCCGAACAAGCATGGATACTCGTCATAGCCCCCGGGGTTCTCCATCGCCCACATCGCTTCTGGAAGCAGTCGTGAAAATTCTGATGGTTCCAGAAATAGTTCGTGATGCTCCAGTCCCAAAGCCAACGCGGTCAACCGGGCGCCTTCGATCTCGGGGTCTCCTCCGTTGTGACCAACAGTGAACGACTTGACCGTGATTTGCTTCATGGAGCGAGCGACCAACTCTGCGATTAGAGCTGAGTCCACTCCGCTACTCAGCATTATGCCCACCGCTGGCGGTTGATCGGCGCCGAGCCTTTCCACAGCGCTCAGCAAAGCGTCTGCGACCACCTCCACCGGTACGAAAGCATCCGCTATCGCAGGCGTGATCGATGATGCCGCCTCCGATGGAAAGGAATTGTCTTCATAGCTGACCTTCGACCATTTTCCGGGCAAAACCGGCTTTACCTCGGAAAAGAATGTTAGCCCGCTCGGCACCCACCCGGTTCGTTCGAATCCCTTGATCGCTTCCAGGTCGATTGATCGATCAAAGCCAGGCAATGCCCGAAGGCATTTGTATTCAGTGCAGAAGGCTAGGCCCCTTCCGATCCGCGTGACATAGAGGGTGTTGACCCCGATGTTGTCACGGAGGAAACGAATCTGTTGCTTCGGTATGTCGACCAGTGCGATGCAATAGTGACCATTTACTGCATCTGGGGCGTCCAGCTTGCCTAGTGCGTAAAGCTCCGCAAGATCCGCGGCCATCGAGACCTGTTTTCCTTCGACAGAAGGGGATCCGGTATAGGCCACCATCAACTCTGGATCCTTGAAGATTCTACCAGGCAACCTACTGACCGTGGTTAGTGAAATGTCGGCCCCTTTGATCGTGTCGACGTAACTTCCCCGGTGTTTCAGCATCCTGGAAAATAGTACGGGGTCGACAAGTGGCATGCCGATCGAGCCAAACATTGCGTCCACGATAATCCTCTCCTGTTCGATGGCTAAAATGACGTGCTAAACTCGAATTGTGCTTTTGTTGCTTAGCCGGATGTCTTTTCGTGACCTCCGGCAGTTCATGTGAAACGGTGTCACAAAAGGGTGGTATTATCGGGATTACGACGACGTAAAGCATCGAACGAATTCGGTAGTAAAGAATTGCAAGAATAGAGACCGATCCTGAGACATTTGTTTACTGAAGAGCGAGAAGAGCGCTCATCGCGGTAATGAAGACTGCCGAAAGGACAATCCAAGTCACATTCATCTTTGGAAATCGGATCGACGAGAGATGTAACCCGCTCATGATGACCGCAACGGCGCCCATCAGCAGGATCAGGTGATCCGTTACGATTTGGGAGCCGAGGTAGTACGACAGGGCGAATACGAGGATGTTGTGGGGCAGCGGCACCCCGACGAAAGAGCCTCCCGACAGTCCGAACGCTTCGAAGTAGCTCAGCCGCAAAATGCCCGCGGCACAGATGAGTAGCCCCGCGAACGTCGGGAATGGTGCCGCCTCACCCAATGATGCGAGAAAGATCAAGGGAAAGACACCAG
>NZ_JBFUAY010000351.1:0-3379 GCF_056406015.1 Rhizobium sp. P1_E1
GTGTGGTAGTGATCGGTTACGCCGAGCCACTGTGCCTGCGTCAGGATGCCATCGAACTTTCTCTCCATTCCCTTGATGCTTTTCAAGGTCAGCGTCATGTGCTTTCCGAGCAATTCATCGAAATCGATGTCCTCGGTTTCGCTTTTCGCTTCAAGGCGAAACTCGAAAAGGTCGCTAACATTTTCGGTACCGTCGAAGCGCGTGACGACGAGGAAATCCATTTCTTTCGTGGTCGTCAAAACTGCCGCGCGCTTGTCCTGTCGAGGGTTCGCCGTCATCATGAAGTCTCCAGCCTTCACCTTGTCAAGGTGGATTGAGGGTCGGAACGTTCCGCCTTTTCCTGGCAGGCGAGAAAAACGAACGATCTATCGGAGAATACGTAGAATCGTTTATGGAAATCAAGGAGAATACCGGTGTCGAGGTTGCTGAATTTGTGCTGTCTTACTATCAGAAGGTCGGGTGGCGCTCTGGCATGAACATTGAAAGGCATACCGATGAGCAGCATTACTTTGAGGATTACCAATGTTGATCGTCTTCCCGATGGTGGCCCGACGATCTTTACTACTGCGGATGACCGATTCGAGATCGGGCGCGACCCCTTCCGAGAGTGGACGCTTCCCGATCCCCAGCGTCACGTTTCCGGCAGGCATTGTGAGATCATGAAAGGGCCTGGCGGCTATGTCCTGAACGACATTTCGCGCAACGGAACATTCGTCAACGGAGCGCAGCAACGGGTCAAGAGCCCCTATCTTCTGCAGAATGGCGACATGTTGATGATTGGCGACTATGTGATAATAGTCCAGCTAACGCAGGTTGCCAGCGCCCCGTCTTCCAGCGGGGATTGGGCGAATGGCGATGACGATGATATGTGGGGCGCAGGGCCTTCTTCGCGCGAACAGCAGGACCGCCGCCTGTTCGAGCCTGAGGCACGTCGCCCCGCAACGCCCGATTTCGTGGGTTCTCATCTCGACGTGCCGCGATCGGATGTGGCGCCGCGGCAGTCCGAGCAGAATGATGATGTCTTTGCCGGATTTTCCCCGAAAGATATCGCTGCGGGATCCCGCTTCGATCGTAGCTCCATCTCCGCTGGTGAGAGCGCTATAGCTGGCAACCAACGGGCCGCGAGCGAGGAACCCGTAAGAAGTCGTGATCAAGGTCGTTACCAAAGAAATGACGAAGGGCAGCTCTATTCGAACGAACGGCTGCTCGCTGCCTTTTGCCAGGGTGCCGGGCTTGCGCCTGACATGCTCAAGACCCGCGACGCTGAGGACCTCTTTCGGGAACTGGGCTCGGTCGTGCTCATGCTGACTGGACAGACGTCCCTGTTGCTGCGCGCGAGGGCCTCGGCAAAGGCGATGGTGCGGACCTCGAATCGCACGATGATCGAAGCGTCGAACAACAATCCCCTGAAATTCATGGCGGATCCGGCCGAAGCCCTGCAGATCATGCTTGCGCGAGATCGTGCGGGGTATCTCGATACTTTGCAGTCTTTCCGGAGCGCCTTCGATGACCTCAAGAAACACGAGCTTGCCACCTATGCGGCAATGCAGAAGGCGCTGTCCCGCCTTCTTGCGGATCTTGCTCCTGAAGCAGTTGAAGCAAAGGTGAACTCCGGCCCGTTTTCTAATCGAAAAGCCAAGGCCTGGGAAACCTTTGTTTCACGCTGGGAAGCCAAAACCGAAGCCAATGCGAATGGAATGCTTGACGTGTTTCTCACGTACTTTGCAGAGGCTTACCAAGAGTTTGTATTGGGAGAGGTGAAGGGAAGCTGACGCGAAACCTAGAATGGAGTTTGAGAAATTAAGATGTTTATCGCTCGCTGCTTGCGCAGAGTTCGTCGGAAATAAGGAGCATCGTCCATCTTCTCAGCCGCTCTGTATCAGCGATCGCGCTCCTGCTTCTGTCATAGTAGCATCGTTGTATCGCCGGTCTGGACTCGGTACATCCATATGCTCCCACAGTTATATGCGATCGAATTCAAAACCATTTCATATTTGCGGCTATCTACGGCATCTTGGATATTTTGTGGTCTTTTCAGGTATTTGAGAATTGATTTAACGACAGTTTTCAAGATCGCTTGGGGCGTTGCCGTCGGGCTCGACGCTTTTTTCCACAAGGCTTCCAACAGCGATRTCCGCGCTGTTGCCTCAGCTGCCTCGACCAATAAAGCTTGGGCAAACCGTAGATCATTCTGATCTAATGCCTCGATACTGGGCATGTTATACGGGAACCAAAAAGACAGAATACGATGAGCATCGGCAGGTGAAATGACGATCTGCATCAATTTGTACTTTCCGAGTGTGCCGGAACTCATGGTATCGCGCCCTAAAATGGTGAAACCATACTGGCACCGGATGGTATAATGCGCAAGAAAAACCTTATGATTGATGATCTATACAGAGAGTCTGCATGCAATATCTCGCATGGGAAATCGCTTCTGGTCGCAGCAGGCTGAACTCGTCGGATATTAAGATGAAGACATTAGTGGAAGAGCTGCGGAACATGGCAGATATTGATCTCGACTTGGGAATGGACGCGGAGCTGGTGAGGTTTTGCATGGAATCCGCCAAGAGAGGAGCGATGGGTTTTGGTCTGGTCGGTCTGGCCGCCGGCGGTCCGCAGAGTTTTGCGATTGGCGTTGCCCGGGCTTCGCCGCTGGATTTATCGGTTGCGCGGCGTATAAGCGGCACCTGTCTCTTTCTCTTCCGATGAGCCAGGCCGAGGTGATGGAATCCTTGGCGGCTCTTCCTCTCAGCTCAAAGACGATGCTCAGCAGGCGGAGATGAAGACTGCTCCGTCGGGTCCGCGATAAAAGCAGTTTCCAGGTTGCGAGGGGGTTGGTCCGATTTTCTCGGGTCCTGCAGCTTTCGGCGGAGCGGTCGTGCAGCTGGCCGAGGCCAGGCAAAGCACAGCAAGTACAAATGCAGATTTCATCGAAATCGCCCCCATCCCATCATCAGTTTATGCAAACTTACATAAGTAACCTATCGCATTCAATGCTTGTGAAACACAGCTAGTGACAATTAATCTGTTTGCCTAATGTCTTCAACGGTTGGATAATGCATGGTCTGGATCGGCAGCTGTGGGGCGGAGGTGCGATGATGAACGCGACAGGGCACAAGATGACCTGGTGGCCCATCCGGCGCTTGCGGTTGGCGCTGATCCTGGTGTCGGTGGCAAGCGCGGCTGCGCTCCTCTTCGGATCGCCGGCGCACGCCGAACTTTCGATCTGCAACCAGACGCTCGATGTCGTCAATGTTGCCATCGGATACGAGGAGGATGGCGAATTTCAGACGGAGGGCTGGTGGACTGTAGGCGTCCATCGATGCGCAGACGTCATCCGCAAGCCGCTGATCAGCCGGTACGTGTACGTCTATGC
>NZ_JBFUAY010000352.1:0-3295 GCF_056406015.1 Rhizobium sp. P1_E1
GGCCCTGTTCCCGACCCAGGCGAACGGCAGCCTGATCGAGAAGAACGGCCAGGTGATCGGCTCGACGCTGATCGRCCAGGCCTTCACCAGCGACAAGTATTTCCACGGCCGTCCCTCGGCCGCCGGCGACGGCTACAATGCGGCCGCCTCCAGCGGCTCGAACCTCGGCCCGACCAACCAGAAGCTGATCGACCGCGTCAAGGGCGACTACGACGCGGCCARGGCGGCAAACCCGAATGCGGAGGTGCCCGCCGACCTGGTCACCGCTTCAGGCAGCGGCCTCGATCCCCATATCTCCCCGGAGGCCGCTTACTTCCAGGTGCAGCGCGTCGCCAAAGCGCGTGCTATCGACGAGGCCAAGGTCAAGGCGTTGGTCGACGGTGCCGTTCAAGGCCGCGAACTCGGCATTCTCGGCGAACCCACAGTCAATGTTCTGGCGTTGAACCAGAGCCTTGATACTTCTATGACTCAGTGACCCTGGCAGGCTGGGCGCCCCTTTCCTTCCCTCATCCCTGCGCTCGTCACAGGGGCGAGGGATAGGGAGATGTAGCCCGTCCTCGCCAGCCATCTGCAGAAAGACCATACGCATGCCAGACGACAATCGCGACCAGGCCGGCAGGCCCTCGCCCGATGCGCTTCTCGAAAAAGCCCGGGCGGAGACACGCGGCCGTCTGAAGATCTTTCTGGGTGCCGCGCCCGGTGTCGGCAAGACCTACGAGATGCTCGTCTCCGGCCGTGCCAAGATCGCCGACGGTCTCGATGTCGTCATCGGCGTCGTCGAGACCCACGGCCGCAAGGAGACCGAGGCGCTCCTTGCCGGCTTCGAGATCATCCCCCGCGTCGAAATCAGCTACAAGGGCCGGCCGCTCGAGGAAATGGACCTCGACGGCATCCTCGCCCGCCGGCCCGATCTCGTGCTGGTCGACGAACTCGCCCATACCAATGCCGAGAGCAGCCGTCATCCGAAGCGCTATCTCGACGTCAAGGAATTGCTCGATCGCGGCATCGATGTCTATACGACGCTGAACATCCAGCATGTCGAGAGCCTGAACGACGTCGTCTCGCAGATCACCCGCATCCGTGTGCGCGAGACAGTGCCGGACTCGATCATCGACCTCGCCGACGACATCGAGATCATCGACCTGACGCCGGATGATCTGATCAAGCGCCTGCATGACGGCAAGGTCTACATGCCGCGCACGGCCGAGCGGGCGCTGACCAACTACTTCACCCCGGGCAACCTAACGGCGCTGCGAGAGCTTGCGCTGCGTAAGACCGCACAGCGCGTCGACGACCAGTTGCTCACCCATATGCAGGCCCATGCCATATCCGGCCCCTGGGCGGCGGGCGAACGCGTTCTCGTCTCGGTTGACCACCATCCGCGCTCCGCCTCGCTGGTGCGTTATGCAGCCCGTATGGCCTCGCGGCTGCGCGCGCCCTGGGCTGCCGTCTATATCGAGACCAACCGATCGATCAATCTGAACGAAGCCGAGCGCGATACCGTCGCCGCCACGCTGCGACTTGCCGAGCAACTCGGCGGCGAAGCGATCACCCTTCCCGGCCGCGAAGTCGCCGAAGAACTTGTCCGCCACGCCACCGCCAACAACGTCACCCATATCGTCATCGGCGCCCCGAAGAAGCCGACATGGCGCGACTGGTGGAGCCGCTCGATCACCGACGAGCTGATCCGCAAGACCGGCGAGATCAGCGTCCATGTGATTTCAGGCAGTGAGAAGGACGGCACCACCGCGCGCGGCGTCAGGGCGGCGGCCACCGCGCCGCAACTGGATTTCAGGGCCTACCTGCTGGCAACCTTTTATGTTGCCATCGCGCTCGGCGTCAGCGTCGTGCTCGACCAGGTGCTCGACGTACGCAACCTCGCCCTCGTCTTCCTGATGGCCGTGCTGACCTCAGCCGTCCTCCACGGCCTGCGGCCGGCCCTTTACAGCTGCATCCTCAGCGCGCTGTCTTTCAATTTCTTCTTCCTGCCGCCGCGCTACACGCTGACGATCAGCGATCCGGAAAGCGTGCTTGCGCTCTTCTTCTTCCTGGGCGTCGCCATCATCGCCAGCAACCTGACCGCGACCGTCCAGCGCCAAGCCGCCGCTGCCCGCCAGCGGGCGCGGACGACGGAAGATCTCTATCTCTTCTCGAAAAAGCTCGCCGGCACCGGCACGCTCGACGACGTGCTCTGGGCGACCGCCTTCCAGCTCGCCTCGATGCTGAAGGTCCGCGTCGTGCTACTGCTGCCGGAAGACGGTACCATCGCCGTCAAGGCCGGTTATCCGCCCGACGACACGCTCGACGACGCCGATATCGCCGCCGCCCGCTGGGCCTGGGAGCACAATCACGCCGCCGGCCGCGGCGCCGACACCCTGCCCGGCGCCAAGCGCCTCTATGTGCCGCTGAGAACCGGGCGCACCGCCGTTGGTGTCATCGGCCTCGACAGTGACCGCCGCGACGGACCGTTGCTGACGCCCGAACAGCAGCGGCTGCTCGATGCGCTGGCCGACCAGGCGGCCCTTGCCATCGAACGCGTCCAGCTCGTCGCTGATGTCGACCGGGCACGGCTTGGGGCCGAAGCAGACCGGCTGCGCTCGGCCCTACTGACCTCGATCTCGCACGACCTGAAGACACCGCTTGCCGCCATCCTCGGCGCCGCCGGCACGCTGCGCGACTATTTCGCCTCGATGCCGGAGGARGACCGCAGCGACCTGCTGTCGACCGTCGTCGACGAATCCGAACGCCTCAACCGCTTCATCGCCAACCTGCTCGACATGACCAAGATCGAATCCGGTGCGATGGAGCCGAACTATGCGCTGCACTATGCCGGCGATATCGTCGGCAGCGCGCTGCGCCGTGCCGCCAAGATCCTCGACGGCCACAAGACCGAGATGAACATTCCCGCCGACCTGCCGATGGTGCGCGTCGATCCTGTCCTGTTCGAGCAGGTGATCTTCAACCTGCTCGACAATGCCGCGAAATACGCGCCCGAGGGATCGGTGATCCATATCGAGGGCTGGGCCGATGCCGACAACGTCGTCGTGCAGATTTCGGACGAAGGCCCAGGCATTCCGCCGGCCGATCTTAACCGCGTCTTCGATACCTTCTACCGCGTGCGCAAGGGCGATCAGGTGCGCGCCGGCACCGGGCTTGGCCTTTCCATCTGCCGCGGCTTCATCGAGGCGATGGGTGGCACGATCACCGCCGGCAACCGGACGGGCCGTCCGGGCGCCGTCTTCACCATCCGCCTGCCGAAACCCAACGACATTCCGAAACTGGATGAACTCCGATG
>NZ_JBFUAY010000353.1:0-3288 GCF_056406015.1 Rhizobium sp. P1_E1
TCAACACCCATCTCGGCCTTCGCGGCCGCGAGCGCATCCGGCAGATGACGACGCTGCTGAACTCGGGCTGGCTGCGCGGCACGGCGGACGAGCCTCTTCCCACCATTCTCTGCGGCGATTTCAACGCCATTCCGTCATCAGCGACTTACCGACTTGCCACGCGGTCATTGAAGGACGCCCAGCTCGCAGGCGACGCCGCGCCGAGAGCGACCTTTCCCTCCCGTTACCCGCTGATGCGCCTCGACCACATCTTCGTCAGCGACGATCTCATCGTCAAGCAAGCGGCGGTCCTGCAAAACCGCCTGACAAGGGTTGCCTCTGACCACCTCCCTCTGTTTGCCGAAATCGGTTTCGCCTGATCAGTCATCGCTGCTGACGATTTTCACCTGGCGAACTTCCGGTTCATCGCCGCCGCCACCAACGGCAACGCCGTCGTCGCCACGGCACCCAGAGGCAGTCGCCTGATGCCCCTCGTGACGACGAAGGTCGCCGCCATTGCGGCTGCCAGCTTGAGCCAGGGCTGATTGCCGAGCTGCGCATGAGCGCTTGCATCGGCCCATCGGACGTTCTCTGTAACGACGGTCGCGGCCTGTTGTTGGATCACGTGAAGGCGAGCGCGAAGGTTTTCGATCTCTTCTCTCAGTTCTCGCAGCCGGCCTTCGAGGGCATGACCATCGGAGACCAGGAGAGGTTCCTCGACGGTGCCTTCAACCGGGGCATGACCACCGAGCGTGGCAATATACGCCCGATACTCGGCCTCGCTGGCAAAACCCTCACGTCTGATGAGATCAGGGTTGATATTCGCCTCTTCGAAGGAGGCCGGTGCGGTTTCCACACCGTCGCGCATACCCTTGTCTGTGCCGATGTCCCCGCGTTCGTCCTTGAACATGATGCGTCTCCAGTTGTTCCTGGCGATAGAACGCCCGACGGCTCAGAAGGATGCATCGGCTGCCCGCCCTCGGGCTGGACAAAATGCTGGTTTCGGCGAATATTGAAACGAATATTTCACGAGTTGTGCAGTATGAAATATTTATTCCACTGATGCGTCATGCGTCCGGCAGGGATTATGTGCAGAGCCGGTTCGAGGGGACCGGTATCTTCACCCGAGATTGATTGTCTGCTTCAAGCCATTTCCTTCCGACGGATCTAGGAATTTCGGAAGGTCAAGAGGAGGGGCGAGCAGCCGTTGGTTGCGAGCAAACCCGTGGCTGCCGCCTCAGGCGGAAGGAGGATTTCACTCGAAGGGAGGCGATCTGCAACAGCCCTGCGCCAAGGCGCCGCAACGAGACTGTGAGCCGAGGAGGGACTCATGTTGGGAAGGCTGTTGTCACGTGTTCGCATCCAGACGCAGGTGATGGTGTTCATCGTTCCCTTCGTCTTCAGCATCATGGCCGTGGGTGCGACCGGTTTTTATGCGTCGAGCTTGCTTCAGGGGCGGATGGATATTTCCAATTCCGTTCTGCAGTCGTTGAGCGGATTTCGCGATTTGTCGGCCGCGATGGGCGAATTCCTCGCCAATGCCACGCAAGAAAACCGCGATGTTGTCACCCGCAAACTTGCCGATCAGCGCGTTCTTCTGAAATCCGGCATCGATAGGCTCACCGCGGATCGCGGCGGTCAGCAGGAGCTGGAGCAAGCGCTGTCTTCCATCGACGGAATTTCGGCCCGCATGGATACACTGTGGCAACTTCAGGAAACTCGGTCGGCGCTCTTTACCGATCTACAGAAGGCGCAGAGCGTCGTCGTGTCGTCCCAGACGGATATCGTTGAAGGCTCCAAGGTCCTCCAGCGCGCCGCCGACATGCAGGAAGATGAAGCCCGCAATACGTTGGGCGATGCACAGCGCATTTCGGACTTCGCCTCCTTCGCCCAATCGCTAAACGACAAGGCTCAAGCCGCCGCCCCTATCGGCGGCCCCGATATGGAGGAACTCACCCGGCAGCAGCGCATCGTGGGAATGGCGCTCGGCGGCGAGGCACCGGAAGCCAAAAAGGCGATTGACGATGCCATTGCTTCGTTGAAGCCGCTTGTCGAAGCCTCCAGCCAGACCGAGGAGCGTACAGCCGGTCTCAGGAATGCGACGAGCCATATCGTCGGCAGGCTGCCCGAATTGCAGGAGGTCGCCTCACGGCGCGTGAAGGCGGTTACGGATAAGGCGGCCGAGACCGCCAAAACGGTCGAGCGCGCCAAAACCAGCCAGAGAGACGGCCAGAAACTCACGACCTCGGCTTACGTGATTCAGATCGTTATGGCGAAACTGACCTTGGCGCCAACGGACGCCAATCTCCAGCGGCTTTCGCAGGAAATCGCGGCTGTCAGAAAGGGCCTGGACACGCTGATTTCCAATGCCGGCGGTGTCGCGCAGTTCGATAATCTCAAAGCCAAGCTTCTGCCGGCGCTGGACAAAATGCAGAAGGCTGCCACCGACCTCGTTCGCATCAGCGCGCAGCGCCAGGACGAATTCCATTTGGCCGCGGCCGACGTGGACCGGATGTGGTCTCAGTTGACTGCATTCGCCGAAGTGCAGCGGCAGAATGCTGCTGAGGAACGCGCGGATGCCAATTCGATGTCCCTGGGAACGACGATCCTCGGCGTGGTGATCGCAATCCTCGCAGGCGTCGGGCTGACCGTTACGCTCAAGGGGCCGATCAATCAGATCACCTCGGCTATGAGGCGCTTGGCGGACGGCAAACTCGAAACATCCATCGTCGGTGACAGCCGAGCCGATGAAATCGGCGATATGGCCCGCGCCCTGGGCGTATTCAAGAATAATGCCATCGCCAAAGTCGAGATCGAGGAGCGTAGCGAGGTCGAGCGATCGAGGGCCGAGGAGGAGCGGCATCGCAATGATGAAGAAAAACGCACGGTCGAAGAGCAGATAGACTTCGCGGTTACGGCGCTGGCGGAAGGTCTCGGACGTCTGGCACGGGGCGACATTTCTCAGACGATCGCAACCCCCTTCTTCGGCCGATTGGAGCAGCTTCGTAACGATTTCAACTCGTCGCTCCTCCGGCTGCAGGAAACGATCGACCAGATCCGCACCAACACCCGGATGATCGAAGGGAACGCCGGTCAGATGGATCTTGCCGCGAACGATCTTGCGCGGCGCACCGAACAACAGGCCGTCGCACTCGAAGAGATAGCCGCAGCTATCGAAGAGATCACTACTACGGTTCGTTCGTCGGCGGCCTGCGCCGATGATGCCCACCAGATCATCACGGACACCAAACAGGTGGCCGATTCGTCATCCCAGGTCGTTGCAAGCGCCATCGACGCGATGGGCAAGAT
>NZ_JBFUAY010000354.1:0-3237 GCF_056406015.1 Rhizobium sp. P1_E1
GCGCATGCAGACGCTCCAGGGCGTGTTGCGGCATGATTGTATGGTCCAGCCGCTCGTAGGAAAACGAATGGCGGGCTCGCCAATGGTCGATCTGTGTCCACCACGCCCGCAGCCGCTTCTGGTCGGGGACAGAGGAAAGTGACCGCCAGGCATGGAGCATATCCGCCAGCACGTGCGCGGCGTCGCCTTGAATGCCGATATCGACGGGAACGCGTTTGTTGATCGACGAGGCATCGATATCGATGTGGATTTTCTTCGAGTGAGGCGAAAACTCATGGATGCGCGAGGTCGCAAGGTCGTCAAAGCGCGCGCCGATGGCGATCATCAGGTCGCAATCGCCAATTGCCATATTGGCTTCATGCGAGCCGTCCTGTCCGGCGACGCGTAGCCAGTTCCTCCCGGTGGCGGGATAGGCTCCAAGCCCCAAGATGGTGGACGTTATGGGAAAGCCGGTGAGGTCGACGAGCTCACGCAACAATCTTGACGCCTCCGGCCCCGAGTTGATGACGCCGCCGCCGGCATAGATGATAGGTCGTCGGGCTTCAGCCATCAATGCGACAGCCGCCCGGATCGCGTTCTGATCGCCTTGCATTGCGGGCTGGTAGCTCGGCAGGGGAGATACCTTGTCAGGTGAGACGTAGGTCCCGCTGGCGAAGAGCACGTCCTTCGGCATGTCGACGAGAACAGGGCCGGGTCGACCGGCCGCCGCGATCCGGAAAGCCAGATGGATCGTTTTGGCCAGATCGTCGATGTGTTGGACCAGGAAATTGTGCTTTGTGCAGGGACGGGTGATGCCGACCGTATCGCATTCCTGAAAGGCGTCCGTGCCGATCAGGCTTGTCGGCACCTGACCGGAGAGGCAGACGATCGGAATGGAATCCATAAGCGCATCCTGCAGCGCCGTAACCGAATTTGTGACCCCTGGTCCCGATGTCACCAGCATGACGCCGACCTTTCCCGTCGAGCGGGCATAGCCTTCGGCTGCGTGTCCGGCGCCTTGCTCATGGCGCACCAGGAAATGTTTGATGTCCTCCTGTTGGAAGATTTCGTCATAGATCGGCAGCACCGCTGCGCCGGGGTAACCGAAAATGTGTTCGACACCGTTGTCTCGCAGCGCTTGCAGAACGATCTCGCCGCCGTTCATGAGACGATCAGGGGTATTGAGGGAAGAGTTGGCTTTCTCGCCGGTCATATCTGGGTTCCGTCGTGAGTGAGGTGATAGGTGCGACGGGGCATAAAAAAAGGCCCCGTCAGGGACCTGTTTTCGGCGCATGGGTGGCTATTGCCGGACGATCAGACCGTCCTGCCCATGCGCGATATCACCACTACGAGAACCATTGCGATTTTCATGGGCGATAGAGCTAGCTCCAAATCTACACGTCGTCAACGTCGTCTCTGCGCAGATTGTATCTGTGGTTGAGAATATTTGAGATCAGTGGTTCGTCCGTGACGAGGCAAGGGCAGGGGGGCGAACTGCTCGCAACCTATCGGCCAAGGGCAAACTCTCCCGTTCTATCGCCCGCGAAGCGATTTCGACCACTTCCTCCAATGCGCGCCGGTCAGGGGTTCCGTGCCAGCCGGCGGCGTTCGGTCCCGGCGCGAACCCAAATCCTATGGCGAGGTATATGCGCCATCGAGGATCTGCCGCGCCTCGGCCCGCGGCGCGGCGACGGAGTGACGATTAACCAGCGAGCATTCGAGCTTCGCAATCGGATAGCGCTTGCCGGGCACACTTTCCGGGTTGAGATGTTCGATCGCCCATTGCCCCATGGCAAGATGTGGAAGGACCGAAGTCGTAAGCGGGGGTACGAGATGTCGTGAAATTTCTTCGTCGTCATAACCCACCACCGACATGTCCTGGGGAATGCGAAGCCCTGCATCCTTGAGCGCTTCGTAGCACCCGATGGCGGTGCGGTCGTTCTGGCAGAAGATCGCGGTGGGCGGCTCTTTCAAAGCAAGCAGTTTCATCGTGGAGGCATAGCCGGCACTGGCCGACCAGTCGCCTTCAATGACCAATTCCGGATCGAAGGGTATATCTGCGGTCGCCAGTGCGCGGCGATATCCCGTCAGCCGGTCCTGCGCAGCCTGCATCCAGATTTCGCCGGTGATCGTCGCGATACGATGGTGTCCGTGCATGATCAGATGCCGCGTGGAGCTCTGCCCGCCCGCGATCTCGCTCGGCACCACGGCGGGAAAAGCATGGTCCGCCGTATAGCAGTTCAGCAGGACCGTCGGGATGTTAAGCTTGCGGACATAGGAAGGAAGCTCCACCTGACGGGTATAGATTGTCATATATATGAGCGCCGATATGCCTCCGCTCGTCAACGCCTCGATTGCTTTCGGCTCCATGACGGGATCACTGAGCGTCTGGGTTACCAATAGGACATTGCCGGCGTTCCAGGAGGCTTGCCGCGCGCCTTCGATCGCAACGATCGCTTCCGGGCTGGTGGCGAGCTGATCCACGGCGAAACCGATGACGTTGTCCAGTCCCGAATAAGAGGCCTTCGTCGTATAGGTCTTCTCCATGTAGCCGAGCGCGCGCGCCGCCTCCCATACGCGATCGCGCGTCTGCTGTGAGATACGGGTGCCGGGCGTGTCGTTGAGGACGAAGGAGACGGCCGCCTGCGAGCAGCCAGCCGCCGCGGCGATGTCCATCATCGTCACGCGCGCAGGCTTATTTTGGGTCTTGGGTTTTCGCATTCGTGGAAACTGTCTCTCTCGGGATAATAGGGTAGGGTGGATTGATCGTCGTTTCGGCTAATTAATATTAGCATCTATCTGAAAGCGCTGGCAATTGCATGAATTGCTGTAACACTATCAGTTATCGGCCATTGCCAGTACAAAATAGCCATCCTGGCCACTGCGTGATGAAATGTTTTGATCTTCATTGATAATACTATTTACTAATTAAATTTCTTGTATACCGTCAGGGAGCGATCGGAACCTATGCCACTCGTCGCTTTGCGACGGCCCTAGGAGGGGGCGCGCATTCGGCCGGCCGTAAATCGGAAACGGGCCCGTGCAACTGCGGCCCCTCGGGAGGTGTATTATGAAACAGCTGAAACGCAATGCAGCCTTGTTCTTCGCCGGGTTGATGCTGAGCGCGGCGCCGATTGCCGTATCGCATGCTGCCGACAAACCGACACTTGCATTCGTCGTCAACGGCGCATCCGACTTCTGGAAAGCCGCAGAGGCGGGCGTGAAGAAGGCGCAGGGCGAGATGCCTGACTACCAGAT
>NZ_JBFUAY010000355.1:0-3217 GCF_056406015.1 Rhizobium sp. P1_E1
GAGTAGTACGTCCCATCACGGATTCACAATTGGCACCCCCCATGAGAGTGACTAAACCTGGCGAGAGCTCGCTCAGGCGGCGTAGCAGTGCAAGCGCGGGAACGTGCTGGGTGAATGTTGAGGTGCAACCGACCATAGCCGGCCGCTCCCTCAGTATCTTGCCGCATGTCCAATCGATGAAGCCGCCGATGAGCGAACGCAGCTCTAGGAACTTCGCACGAAGCCCGGGCTCACTTTTATGCAGGCACGGATTGCGCTGGAAATACCGGTCGAGGAAGCGGGCGTGGTCCGTTTCGAAGTCTGGAAATGCTACACCTGCGAACAGCCAGTCAACAAGCGCTTCCTCCGGAGGGGAAGTCTCAAGTACACTGTAGTCGGCGAGGCCAGCGTATTCCAGAAACCAGATATTGGCATACGCTGTCCTCGAGCGCAGGCCGGCCTGCGTCAGCACCGACTTCAGCAGGCCAAGCGCTAGCGACGGTCGTTCAACTGCTGACATCGGCATGTTCACCAGCACGATCGCGACATCGGTACTCATATCGCGCCCTCGCCACCACGCCAGGCAAAGCGCTCATCGAGGTCCTCTTCGAGCAACCCCTTCGTATGCAGTTGGTCGAGCTCATCGGCAACACCAATGGCGCTCGCTCCATCCGTTACGACGCGAGCAACTATCTCCGACGCTGTACATTGGCCACCTGCGATCAGATCGCCAACGGAGATCGACGCGGCGTTGTCGGGCACCTGATACTCCCAGTGGCGCGAGCGGAGGAGGAAGTGATGGCGCTTGGCCTCGTACTGCAAGTCCCCGCGGAAGCGGAACGGCCGGTTGGAAGGTGGGCTATCGTGCATGTGCTCATCGATCATACTTTGGACTTCGTCTTGGAACTCGTCTGGCGTTTCGAAAAAACGTTCATCCAGGATGCGGTAACCAAGAGGCCAGCGTCTGCTCGCCGGTACCGGCGTCACCAATTGCACACGCCGCCGCGGCATATTTACGAGAAAGCCAGAAACGCAAGCGATCGTCGTGTGATCGCTCTTAGATAAGGGTGTTGCATCGCCGTTTTTGGCTACGCTGAGTTTCTCGTTTCGCGCGCGGCCGGCGAAAGCTTTTGAACTTGGCATGTCCTTGCCTTGCAGGACGAGCTCAACGCCCATGAGATCCTCGGGCGAAAATGTCGAGTGGATTTGATTGAGTTGCTCCGTGCTCAACACGGAAAAGCGATTGGTCACGCAGCGGTAGCGTTCGAACAGCTCGAGCACGCGCTTGGTGAGTGCCAGATTCTTGAGAGGCATAGCCGTCGTTGTTTGGGGCAATGTGCCGGTGATTTGATAGTAGTCGAAGAGAAAGCGGTCGTAGTCAGGATTATCCATAGGGTCTGTGGAGCAATAGCAGAAACCAGTGCTCGCTGCCGAACCAAACATTTCCCTCGCGGCGCCGACCACCCCGCGCCAGAGGTCTGCATGCTCTTTGCTATATTCAAAATAGTCCTTGAACCGGCCCGCCGAGAGGCCGCAAAACCAGCAGCCCCCGGTGCAGCCTTCGCTCAGCTCGAAGGCGATGACGGGGTGCGTAATGGACTTCGAGCAATCGCCCAACACGTCTTCGCAGCGGCGCATTTGGCGCTCACGCCACGCATGGAACCGAGGCGCAGCCACCGACATATTGCCCTCGTCCCGCAGAAGGTCGCGATTGTGCACCATCTCGCCTATATACTCACGCCAAGCTACAGCCAGTGGCCACGACGCACGCTCAGGCTTGCGATCGAATTTCAGGTAGTTTGGATGCCAGAGCGGCAGCATCTCCATCGGGTCGACTTCAATCCCGTAGCCTGCAGCTGCGGTACGAGGGTTGCCGAGATTCTCCGAAAGCGCGCTCCTGAATCCCGCGTCGCCGAGGAAGCATTCTAAGAACCGCTTGATATGGGCTAACGTGCGCATCTCTCCAGGTGTCCGCCGATCAAAGATCTGTCGATAGTGTTCTTTGGCAGAATGCGCCACGAGGTTACCTCCCATTCCCACTTTCTCATCGGTCACGGGGTGAATGAACACCCCCGTGACGGTTTGACTAGACGAGGACTGCAGCAACGACGACAATCGCCTCGGCGGCTTCAAAGACAGTCGTTGCCGCTTGCGCCGCCTCAACAGCGGTGGTGGCAGCCACGATGGTCTGGACTGCTTTGATCGAGGTCACAAGGTCCGAACCGTGCTTGCCCGCGGTCTGATTGGCCTTCTTGTCGGTCAAGCCACGCGGGCTTCTGGCCTTTATGTAACTCTTGGCCTCATCGATCGTGAAATCGTAGCCGTGGCTCTTTCCGCTCGCCACCAGCGACGCGAGACCGGTAACATTTTTTTTCACGTATTCCAGCAGGTTAGCGTCGTTCCCCAGATCGTCAATGAAACGCTCAAACTCAGATTTAGACATTGTCCTTCTCCACTTTCCGACAGGCAATGCGCCCGCATTTGCCTAAATTCTCAAATCCGGTAAGCAATTTTCTTCCAGTTGAGTTTGCAGTTGCTTCCATCGTATTTCCTCCAGCGGTTTGAGCCGTTTCTCAAGTGGCGGAGCCACACAGGCTGCCGTCTTTACCCGAGCGGCGGTGGTCTCCCTCCTCTTCTACGTCGAGCGCCTCCATAGCTGCGGCAATGCGCGAGAGCGCAAGAACGTAGGCAGCGGTGCGCAGGGTGATGTTCTTGTCTCGCGCATATGCCCAAACGGCGTCGGCTTCCCTTTCCATTGCCGTCTTCAGCCGTTCATGCACCTGTTCGAGGGTCCATCGTTCGCCCTGGCGGTTCTGCACCCATTCGAAGTAGGAAACAGTGACGCCGCCAGCATTCGCCAGGATATCCGGAAGGATTACGACGTCCATGGCCGAGAGGATCTCGTCGGCCTCCGGGGTGATCGGGCCGTTGGCGAGTTCGACAATGAGCCGGGCCTTGATGCTTCCCGCGTTGCCCTCGTGAACCGTATTCTCAATCCCGGCCAAGACAAGGATTTCGCATTCGACCGCCAGGAGCGCGTCGCGAGGAATCTCGGAGACACCAGCTGAACCTGCAATGCTAGTGACACTTCCGTGGCGCTTGGCGGCAAGCAGTTCGCCAATGTCGAGACCATCTTGGACATGGACCGCACCCTTGGAGTCCCCGGCCCCCACGATCTTGTATCCGTCGGCGGCGAGCAGTTGCGCCATGTGCTTGCCGGCATTGCCTACTCCTACGA
>NZ_JBFUAY010000356.1:0-3203 GCF_056406015.1 Rhizobium sp. P1_E1
CTACTATGGCGGCCCCTTCGTCGGATTGTCGCTCGATCCGATCCCGGCCGGCATCGTCGGCCTTTCCATCTACGGCGCGGCTTATTTCAGTGAGATATTCCGCTCGGGCTTTGCCGCCGTCCCGAAGGGACATATCGAGGCCGGCCTGTGCGTTGGCCTGACACAAGGGCAGATCATCCGGCGCATATTGCTGCCGGAGATGACCATGCTGGTGTTGCCACCTTCGGTCAACATGACGATCATCCTCATGAAGGAGACGGCCGTTCTGTCCATTATCACCGTGCCGGAGTTGACGGCGACACTCAGCGCCATCGGCTCGCAGCAATATGCTTTCGTCGAGGCGCTCTTCGTGCTTGCGCTATTTTATTGGGTACTGGTCGAAATCACCGGCTGGCTCGGCCATCTCGCCGAAACGAAACTCACCAGATTCAGGTTTTTCAACATATGAGCGTTCCTGCGATCGCAGTCAAAAATCTCGTCAAGACGTTCGGCGGCTCCATCGTGCTGCACGGCATCGACCTCGAAATCGAGCAGGGACAAGTTTCTTGCGTCATCGGCCCGTCGGGATCCGGCAAGAGTACGCTGCTGCGCTGCATGGCGTTTCTGGAGGAATCGACGAAGGGGACGATTGCCGTCAACGGCGAGGTGCTTGGCTTTGCAGAAAACGCCAAGGGTGTCCGTGAGCGGGTGCCGACTGCTGTGAACCGGCAGATTCGATCGCAGATCGGGATGGTTTTTCAGCAGTTCAATCTCTGGCCGCATATGACGGCGCTCGGCAATGTCAGCGAGGCGCTGAAGACGGTTCACAAGATGAGCCGTAGGGATGCGGAGGAGCGGGCCATGGCCCAGCTCGTCAAGGTCGGCCTGGAGGGCAGGGCGGGGCACTATCCATCGCAGCTCTCGGGAGGGCAACAACAGCGTGTCGCTATCGCCCGGGCGCTTGCCCTCAACCCGAAGATCATGCTGTTTGACGAGCCGACCTCGTCACTCGATCCCGAGCTGACCGGCGAAGTTCTGAACGTCATGCGCGATCTTGCCGCCGAGGGCATGACGATGGTCGTCGTCTCCCACGAGATCGGATTTGCCGCGACGGTCGGCCAGCAGATCATCTTTCTCGACCACGGCAAGGTGCTGTTCACCGGACCGCCGCAGGACGTCTTCAAACGGCCGAGAAACCCCCGCCTCGAACAATTCCTGGACACCTATATCGATCGTGGAGCCTCGATGCTGCTGTGAAATTCATGTCCTTCCGGATCGTCGGGCAGACCTCCAAGGCCGGCGGGGTTCAGGCAATTTCGTCTTCGAGTATTTTCACGGGCCGGTCCCACTGGATGAGGACGACACAGCCGGTATCACTCCAGACCGAGTGTTCGCTGCCCGGCGCATTGACGATATAACTGCCGCTGATGTAATCGCCCGTCTCGTCGGATTGAACGCCGTCGAGCACCAGGATGGTCTCGAGCCCTTCGTGGCGATGGCGGGGAACGGAGGCGCCGGGCTCATATTTCAGCAGCGCCACGCCCGGCTGATCACCCTCGAAGGGGCGGATCCAGTGAATGGTGACAGCATCGCGGAAGGGGCCGAATTCCAGCTCCTTCCAGCCGCCTGACGTCAGGCGTTCGCGGGTCGTTTCAGGCATGGGCGATACTTTCCAGAATGTCGTCGACATGCGCGGTCCAGCCGACGATCGCGCCTTGGGCGCGGATCATGGCGATGGCTGCGGCTTTGAATTCTGGGAAGTAGCTTTCCGTCGCCTCCTCGGCGAGAAGGCATTCATAGCCGCGGTCGTTTGCTTCGCGCATCGTCGTCTGCACGCAGACTTCGGTGGTGACACCAGCAAAGACCAGCTGACGAATGCCCTTCTCTTGCAACACGGTGCCAAGTTCGGTGGCGTAGAAGGCGCCCTTGCCGGGTTTTTCGATGACGACTTCACCCTTCACAGGAGCGAGTTCCGGCAGGATTGCCGTGCCGGGTTCGCCTGAGATCAGGATGCGGCCCATCGGACCTTCGTCGCCGATCCTGAGCGACGGATTGCCACGGTCGCGTTTGGCCGGCGGCAGGTCAGAAAGGTCCGGCCGGTGGCACTCCATCGTATGGATCACAGGCAGGCCGGCATTGCGGAAGCCCAGGATGAGGCGTTTGACATCAGGCACGATCCTGGTGATACGGCTGACATCATTGCCGAGGCTTGCGCCGAAGCCGCCGGGCTCGGCGAAATCACGCTGCATGTCAATGACGATGAGGGCGAGCTCATCGTGCTTCACCGGAAAGGCGAAAGGTTCAGCTTTGATCTTCGCCATCAATGATGCCCCGCCATGTGGGCGCCGATCACGCCAATATCGGCCGAGCGCGCCGGTGTCTCGTAGACCAGCTTGCCTTCCGAAATGACCATGATGCGGTCGGACATCTCGAGCAGTTCGTCGAGGTCCTCGGAAAGCAGCAGCACGGCAGCGCCCAAATTGCGTGCCTTCATGATGCGGGCGCGGATTTCGGCGACGGCCGAGAAATCGAGACCGAAACAGGGGTTCGAGACGATCAGCAGATCGACATCGCCGGTCAGTTCGCGGGCGAGCACGGCCCGCTGCACGTTGCCGCCCGAAAGCGCTGCGATCGGCGAGGAGGAAGAGGCCGTCTTGACCTTGAAGTCGGAGATCAGCGCCGAGGCACGCTTCTTCATGCTGCCCTTGTTCAGCCAGATTGCGTCCTTGCCGTCCGATTTCAAGTCGAAGGTGCGAAACGCAAGGTTCTCGCTCACGGTCATCTTCGGCGCACAGGCATTCTGCAACGGTTCTTCGGGGATGAAACGCACCCTGTTCTTGCGGGTCTCGTCGCGGGTGGCGCCGTAAGCCTCGCCATTGACCATGACTTGGCCGCTATCGGTCGGGCGCTGGCCGGCGAGTATTTCCGTCAGCTCCTTCTGGCCGTTGCCCGATATGCCGGCAATGCCGACGATCTCGCCGGAGCGGACTGTAAGCGCGTCGATCTCGATCGTCTTCAGGCCGGAGCGATCCGGAGCTTTCACCTGGCTTACAGTGAGCACGGATTTGGCCGCTTCCGCCACCGGCAGACGGCTGTCGAGCTCGGCGAGCTTGACGTCGCCGATCATCATCGCCGCCATCTCGGCGGTGGAGAGCTCGCCGACCTTACCGGTGCCGACCAGCTTGCCGCGCCGCAGGATCGAAACGGCATCAGCGAACTTCGTC
>NZ_JBFUAY010000357.1:0-3196 GCF_056406015.1 Rhizobium sp. P1_E1
GGCCAACAGTGTCTCGATCATCGGGGCGCAGGAGGCGCACGAACTCGAGGAGCAGCGCAAGAAATCAGGCTTCGGCGTAGGCGGCGGCGGCGGCTTCATTTCGATCTACGGCAGCCAGCAGAACAAGGGCGCACAGTCCTCGACCCTCAATGTCGGCTCCGCACTTTCCGCCGGCGAGGACGTCAACCTGACGGCGCGGGCAACCGACCTGAACATCATGGGCTCGTCCGTCGATGCCGATCGCGACATCAACCTGTCTGCCAAGCGCGACGTCAACGTGACGCCCGGCGCGGAAAGCTTCTCGCAGTCCGAGCAGGAAAAGAAATCCGGCTTCGGTATTTCCTTCGGTTCGAGCGGCGGCGGCTTCTCGGTCGGCATCGGTGCACAGACGAGCAAGGATAGCTCGGCGCAGCAATCCGACACCAACGCAACCTCGATGCTGTCTGCCGGCCGTGACCTCAATATCTCCGCCGGCAACAATCTCAACTTGCAGGCCGCGCAGGCCTCGGCCGAGCGCGACGTCATCCTCTTTGCGACCAAGGACATCAACCTTCTTTCGGCTGCGGATAAGACTAACTATGAGGAGATCCACGAAAAGACCTTCACCGGCGTGACGCTCAGCGTCTCCAGCCAGCTGGGAAGTGCAGCCCAAAGCATCATGAATTCGGCCGAGCGCCTGACCGGCGACACCCGCGTCAATTCGGTCACCAACACCACCATTGCCGCCCTCGGCTTCTATCAGGGCTATAAGGGCCTGAAGGAAGCCTATAAGCAACTGACGGACACGTCTCCTAAAGCGGAAGGACTCAACTTCTCGATCTCGCTTTCGGCCGGCGTCAGCCATCAGGAGAACAGCTCGTCCTCCTCGTCCTCGACGCCTGTCGTCACCGACATCCGCGCTGGCCGCTCGACCACCCTGAAGGCGCAGGATGGTTCGATCACCAGTGATGGCGCCCAGATCGCCGCTGGCTACGACAAGTTCGGCCTGCCGACTATCTCCGACGATTCGCTGGCCGGCGATATCGTCCTGTCGGCACAGAACGGCAATATCAGCCTCAATGCGGCGACCGGCACATCGGAGACATCAAGCCAAAACTCGTCCTACAGCTTTGGCGTTGGCGTCGGCTGGAAGTGCGGCACGAAGGTTGGCTGCGGCACGCCTGGCGTCAATGTCGCCGGCTCCTACGGCAAGGGCAACGACGGCACGACGGGGCTCACCCATTACAATAGTCATGTAAACGGCACCGGCGACGTCACTATTCTTACCAACGACCTATCTCTGAGAGGCGCTGCCGTCACCGGAAATTCGGTGACCGCCGCCGTCCGCAATCTCACGGTCGAAAGCCTGGTGGACACGGCGACTGCGGAGGCTCGTCAGCTCAATCTCTCAGGCTCGATCGGCTCCGACGGCTTCAGCGCTTCCGGTTCGACCCAGAAGGCGACGGGCGACGCTGCCGTGGTCGCCGAGCAATCCGGCATCCATGCCGGCTCCGGAGGTCTCGAGCTAATCGTCGACAAGAAGACGACGCTCGTGGGCGGCTTGCTTACCAGCGAGGCGCCGGCGGAACTGAACCATCTCGAAACCGGCACGCTTGAAGTCACCGACGTCGATACCCATTCGCGCTGGAAGGCCGATACCYACGGCGCCTCGATCGGCTCCGGCGGCCTGAGCCTTGCAAAGGTCAACGACGGAGAGAGCGAAACCGGCAAGGCCTATTCGGCCATCGGCGGGAATATCGGCATCGCTATCACCGATCCACAGCATCAGGCGCAGGACATCGGCACGATCCGCCGGGACACCGACAACACCAACACCTCATTGCCCGGCCTACCCGACCTGCAGAACATTTTGCGCGATCAGTACAAGACGCAGGCCGATCTACAGGAAGCGCAGAAGACGATGGCGGGGTTGGTCGGTGACATTGCTTCCGAATTGTACAAGCAGTCGACGACTCAAGCCGAACGCGACTTCTGGGCCGAAGGCGGCCAAGGTCGCGCGCTGTTGCACGCCATCGGAGGTGGCATCCTTGGTGGCGTCAACGGCTGGGAGGGTGCGATTAAAGCCGCTTTGGGCGGTGCTGCCACGACCTTGATGGCGCCGGCAATCGCCAAGCTCGTCGAGGGCATGCTCAAGGGAACAAAATACGAAGGAACGCCCGAAGGCGACGCGCTTGCCAAGCTGATTGGCGCAACCCTTTCGGCTGGTGTTGGCGCAGCGGTGGGTGGCGCTGAAGGCGCTGGATACGGTGCTGCGAACTATCAGTACAACTATCTGAATCACGCCGACAATGATGCGCTGAATGCCGCCAAGGCAGCGTGCGATGCCTCGAAGGGTGCCGACGCGGAAGCCTGCGGTGAGAAGACACGGCTGGAGGCAAAAGATAAGCAACAGCAGGAGGCGTATGTCGCTTGCCGGACGAATGGCTATAGCGGCAGTGGCTGCACGGCGGTTTTGGCGGACGTTGTGGCTGCGCTATCCAGCTACGCAGGCACGATTTCCTATTGGGTGTCGCCAGAAAATCAGCAGACGCTAAAAGAACAGCTTGAAAGCTCGGGGGGTGGGGATCAGATCCTCAAGATTCTCGCACCCAACGGTGTTGAGAACCTCACAGCGGAGCAGAAGAGAGACCTTCCGTCCATCTACGGGCTGTTGGTCACCGATCCCCTCGGAATATTTGGTATTCCTTACGCGATCCAACAAGCGAGCAATGGCGACCCGGCTGCGATGGCGCAGATCTTGGCGATTGCCACCAAGCTCAAGATTTTCGGGTCAGGAACGCTGGGGGAGATCACTAACGCGGAAGGAGGTACTTGCGCTGGCGGGCATTGTGCGGTCGGTTGTTCGTTTGATGGCTCGACGCTGGTCAAAACGGTGGATGGCTTTACCGCTATTAGCGAAATCCGCCCCGACAAGACATTGGTGTGGTCGCGTGACGAGCAAGGTCACGAAGGCTACAAGCTTGCCCTTGCTAAGATCCAAGAGAACCATACAGAAACCGTCTATTTGACCCTAAAATCCGACACGAGCGGACGTCCGCAAACAATCATAACCACGACCAATCATCCCTTCTTCGCTGTTGTTTCAGAAGAAAGAACGGTGCCGGTAGCGCTACCGGAAGGCCATCGCTACAAGGGGGCGATCAAAAATGGCTCTTGGGTTGCCGCGGCTGATCTTCGACCGGGCGAAAAGCTGTTC
>NZ_JBFUAY010000358.1:0-3195 GCF_056406015.1 Rhizobium sp. P1_E1
AAATAGAGGATGGACACATTCCAGACCATCGGAAAAGATGTCCAACAAGGAACTTCTGGCGGGTATGAGGCCGGCCAGGAAAGAAAATCATGAGCACCGAACCCACGCCGCATGTCCTGGAGAGCCTCCGCAGACTACGGCTGCATAATGTTACAAACGCTGGAGGTCGTAGATGAAGAGAGGGACCGATTTTTGTAGGTGTGTGATCTTGGGGCTGAGCCTTGGATGTCCCCTCCGAGTCCGTTCGCTCTGCAGTCGGCAATGAGAGCGGCGATGGCCAGAGTAAAAGATGTCGAGGGTGCCTGATGGCCCCGGGAGGGTTCCCGTTCTCACTGTCGCCTTGAGCGCGCAGCAGCGCTCGGTCATAGAGGCGTCTCCTGATGATTGGCTTCTCGTGGTCGCGGGCCCAGGCACCGGCAAGACCCAGGTCGCCTCGATGCGTTTGGTGCATCTACTTCGCTCGGGCTTACATCCCTCGCAGATCTTGGTTTTGAGTTTTTCGCGCAGCGCGGTGGCGACTCTGACGCGGCGAATCAAGAATCTCGATCTGAAAGACGAGGCATTGCTTGAGGACCTGAGGCATCTTTCCATCCGGACATTCGACTCCTGGGCATTCCGCATGCTTCGGCAGTCAGGCTCGCTTCCCGCTGAATTGCTGCGAAGAACGCATGACGAAACTATTGCGGAGGTCTCCGAACGACTGGCAGACCCTGCCGATGATGCCCTGGCAAGCCGGCTGGAGAGCGTGCGCCATGTGATCGTTGACGAATTTCAGGATCTGCCTGGCGTGCGCGCCAGAATGGTGACTGAACTACTTAGCAGGCTGAACGGTGGTGGGAAGACAAAGATCGGATTCACGGTGCTGGGGGATCCAGCGCAGGCGATATTCCGATTTGCGGAGAGAGTCCAGGATGGCGCACCGCCGACAGACCCCTGGGAGGACCTGAAGAAGCGCATGGGTATTGGGCTGATCGAGATCAGTCTGGAGAAGAACTACAGATCCACCGAGCAGCTGGCAACTCTCGCTGGAAGCATGCGAAAAATCTTGCGTAGCAACTTGCTCGATCCGGCAAGAAAACTGAAAGCCATGCGAGACTTGCTCGATCGACTGCCTGTATCGCCGACGGGAGAACGGATTGATTCCGAGTGGATGTCGCATCTGCCGCAAGGCTCAGTTGCGATCCTGACGCGGACAAATGGCGAAGCGATGAGAGTCGCCACAATGCTTCTTGGTCAGGCGGAGGGCCTCCCTGCGGTGAATTTTCGTCTCAAACTCTCCGGCGACGGTGTCCATGCGCCAGCGTGGATTGCTGCACTTCTCTCCCAATATAAGTTGCCTACCATCGCGCGGACAGTGTTTCCGATGCTGCATGCACATGCGGAGGCTAACCTTGATATTTCCGTACGTGCCGTGATCGCAATACCAAGCGTTGAGCAGGCTTGGCGAAGACTTGCGCACGCAGCGGGACAGTCGGACACGGCAGCTTCGATTGATATGGGGGACGTTCGTCAGCGCCTCGAATGGCCCGATTCATTTCCGGATGACGAGAATCAGGCCGCAACGCAGGTGCTGGTGACCACCATCCATCAAGCCAAGGGCATGGAGTTCGACAACGTCGAGTTGCTCGAGTCGCGACCGCGCAAAGACGACGATTCGCCGGCCGATCCACTCGAAGAGGCCAATATTGGCTTCGTGGCCATTACCCGCGCCGGGCTTCAGATCCGGCGCCTGCCTGCGGAGAGCATCTACAGGGCGCTCAACGACACGTCCTTTCTTCACGGAAGGTCCAGACAGGTCGGCTGGGGAAAAATGCTGAACCTCCAGATCGGGCTGCGGGGCGATATCGATGCGACGAGCTTTGTGGACGAGGAAATCCTCGGCGGTGAGGCGAAAGTCCACGAAGTGCAGCAGACGCTGCTTCGGCAAGCATCTGCATTGCGGGGATATAAGGTGGCACTTCGGCGCGCGACTGCCGTCCCGGAGTCAGGAAGGCACAGGGATGCCCGTTACGAGCTAGTACTGCAGGGTGGTGAACTGGACGGACTGGTGCTGGGCCGGACCGCTTGGCAGCTGACGGAGGATCTGCTGAATGTGCTGTGGAATCGGGGTTACGGGATGCCCAAAAACATCTACAACCTCCGCGTTGGGGAGGTTGTCACGCTGACATCAACTCGTGACGAGCATCGTGCTATCCCAGACCCTTGGCGTTCGAGCCTTATCTGGCTCGGAGTGACCTTGTTCGGTACGGGAGACTTCAAGCTCTGGAAGCGCTAGGGACAATGAAATGACGCTCGAAGAAACCAGACAGTCGTTGGTGCAATTGGCCGGAGCACTTCTGGTTGGCCCACTTGTGGCCGACGAAGTACTCCAGTCGGCACCGGCAGATACATATCTCACTGGCATCCTTTGGCCGCAGGACGCCCCAGTCGATGGGGCCGATGATGATGGAGAGCTTGGTGGCCAGGGGGACGCCGAGGCTGGCGAAGAATCTGCGGTGCCTGGTTACCGGGCGATTCGACCCTGCTCGATTGGCCTCACGTTCGCGGTCGAGAAAGGCGCGACTGTCCTTGTGACGCTCGGTGATACTGCTCGCTATGAGCCGCTCGACGTCAGTCCGTCTGATAGCGCAGGACAAGAAGGAGAGACGGCTGCCAACAAGGCCGGGGCAGCCAGCGAGTCATCTACCTCGAGTTCACGACGCGAATGGAAGCGCCTTCCGGTTGGCTACAAGATCGAGCTTCCCCCTACGGCTGCCTCTGGAGTCAGGCGGTTGAGCAGATTCCAGCGTATCAGCGACGGGACTGAAGTCGAGGATTCACGATTGTCCTTGCACGTGAAGTGCCGGGTCGGTTCCGTACAGGACATGTACACCGTTACGCTCATCAACGAGCAGTTCGACGAACGCGGCGCGAGTGGTCGGGATGCGCGATGCCTATTCCAGGCAGAGCTGGTGATTACTGCTTTGACTGAGGGCCGCGGGGGCATCCGACCTCGACCGGCTGTTGACATTGAACAAGAGGCAGACGACGACGCTCGTTCGAACGCACTTCTCTACCGAGACGTGCATGAGTTTGCCGTCGGGCATGGCGTGGCGGCAGATTGGGCGCCATCAAACGGGGATCGCGTCGAGCAAATTCGGACAGCATGGTTGCCACTTCGGCGAGTCCCGGGCACGACGTCTGCAGGGCATCGGA
>NZ_JBFUAY010000359.1:0-3189 GCF_056406015.1 Rhizobium sp. P1_E1
GTAAAAGACCCAACCCAGAGATTGCAGAGCYCGCATGCCCGAAACCGAAAAGCCGCTCTTCGGCCACCCATGGATCTTCATCCGCGGCGTACCGTCCCTGAACTTCCTGCCGCCGGAAGGGCCGTTGGAAGTGGCCTTTGCCGGTCGCTCGAATGTCGGTAAATCCTCGCTGATCAATGCGCTGGTCGGCCAGAAGGGCCTGGCGCGCACCTCGAACACGCCGGGACGCACGCAGGAACTCAATTATTTCGTGCCGGACGGCTATTCCGGCGAAGGCGGCGACCTGCCGCCGACGGCGATTGTCGACATGCCGGGCTATGGATATGCGCAGGCGCCGAAGGAGCAAGTCGACAAGTGGACCAAGCTCGTCTTCGATTACCTGCGCGGCCGCGCGACGCTGAAGCGCGTCTATGTGCTGATCGACAGCCGCCACGGCATCAAGAAGAACGACGATGACGTGCTTGATCTGCTCGACAAGGCCGCGGTCTCCTATCAGATCGTGCTGACCAAGACCGACAAGATCAAGGCGGCTGGCGTGCCGAAGCTGCTTGCGGAAACGGCGGAAAAGATCCGCAAGCGCCCGGCCGCCTATCCCGGCGTGCTGTCCACTTCGTCCGAAAAGGGCGATGGGCTGGACGAATTGCGCCAGGCGATCGCCGAAACCGTCGGCATCGCCCGCTGGAAGTAAGAGGGCGTACGCGCCCCGGACGCGGCGCCCTGTTTGGTGTAAAGGCTTTCGCGACATCCCATAGTTGAACTTAGCGCCAATGGAAAACTAACGGTTGACGACGCAAGCTTGATGAGCTAGATAGCGAGCATCGAATTTTGCTTGCTGGCTTGGTTATCGCGCGATTGGCACCGCGCCCTGAACGAACTTCCTTTCAAAAATCGCTATCACCATCCGCATCGCCTTGGCGTTGCGGTTTTTCAATATTGCTATGAAAGGGTTCATCATCATGGCCACTGGCACAGTTAAATGGTTCAATTCCACCAAAGGCTTCGGCTTCATTCAGCCTGATAATGGCGGCGACGACGCCTTCGTTCACATCTCCGCCGTCGAGCGCGCCGGAATGCGCGACCTCGTCGAAGGCCAGAAGATCGGCTTCGACCTCGAGCGTGACAACAAGTCGGGCAAGATGTCCGCTTGCAATCTCCAGAACGCTTAAATCGGTATCTGCTTCCCTTTGACCACGGATGTACTGGCACTGCCGGAAGCACGTTATCAATCCAAGGCCAGGCGATTTGCCTGGCCTTTTTTGTTTTCGCTCGCGCGTCGAGCCCTCCCGTATCGGAGCCAACATGACAGAGACATACAGCAAATCTCGCCAGCGGGCGGAGATTGCCTTCGGCAGCGTCCAGACCCAGTTCTTCGCGAAGAACCAGGCGGCCGAAGAGCTCGAATCCGACGCCCAATCGCAGCAGGCAAAGACGTTGCGGCTGCGGGAAGCCCGGCTTGCGAGGGAACAGAGTGACCGGGTGTCGGCAACCTCTGTCCTCATTGCCAAACGCGCCAGGGCTCGCTGAGATCACCACCCGATCGACAGGGCTCGAGACTTAAACCGCGTCTGAAATGACGGGCTTGCAGATCGCGCGCTGCAGCATGGCCGAAGGCGTGCTGGCACTCACTCGAACCAAGGAAGCGTCAATGGCAGAGACTGCGAACGAACTTCAATCGATCAATACGGCCTGGCAGATCGCCATTCAGGAGATCCTGCGCATGGTAATCAGAGACATGTATCACGGCGGCGGCGAAGCGTCGTTCAGGACCCATATCAAACGTATCGAAGAAGCGGCCGTCGACAGCATTTACACGGATTTGCGGCTGCGCGGGACTGATGAATGGACGGAAGTCCTGGTCAAGGAAAGGGCGAGCAATTTCGTCACGACCCTGCTGACGTCATTTACCTATGACCGGGCTTAAATCACCCTGGGGCCGGCAATCGATGGACGAGCCGCCGATCAACGCTTGCGTCCCCGCAGTTTTTGAAGCAACCCTAGTTCTCCTGCCGTGCGGGAGCAGCCGCGTCCACGAGTAATATTTGATGACCGATAGCAAAGACCCGCCGATTTCGCCGGAAGGCGTCGGCAACTTGCCCCATCTTGCCGAAGCCCTCGATGACGACCGGTTTCGACACTTTCTCGATCATGTGCCATTCGCGGTGGCTGTTTCCGAACTCGGTGGCGACGAGCCGCTGATTTACGTCAACCTCGAATTCGAACGGCTGACGGCGCTTGAGGCAACCGCGGTCCAGGGAAAACCCTGGGCGGAAATTGAATTGGAGTCCATCGCCGTCTCCGGAGAGGTGCCGCTCACGGCCGCTGTGACCTCTGCGGAGGAGTATATTGGTGCCTTCTCGCTGGCGGCCGAACCCGAGAACACCGTCATTGTCGATGTCTGGTCGAATACGATCGTCGACGACGATGACACGCCACTCTTCCGATTGGTGGCCTTTGCTGCCCGCAATGAGGCGACGGCCGCTGAGAGCTTCAGCGAACTGCTGACGGAGAAAGATGTCCTTCTGCGGGAACTTCAACATCGCGTGAAGAACAATCTTCAGATGATCACGGCGCTCATCCGAATGGAGGCGCGCAATGCTCAACAGAATGAGGAAAGCGAGAGGTTTGCACGGCTTGCCGGGCGGATTGAAGCTTTAGCCCTGCTCTATCGCTCGCTGTCGGACGAAGAGAAAGGCGCCACAGTCGATCTTGGCACCTATGTCAGCCAGATTGCCGCCTCGGTAATGGCGGCCCACGCGGTGGAAGGGATCCGGCTGGACATGAAGGTCGATACCTGGCCGGTTTCGGTCGATGTCGCCATGCCGGCCGGTCTCGTCATCAACGAACTCCTCACCAATACGCTGAAGCATGCCTTCGTGGGGCGTGATGGCGGCGAAATCACGCTCCGCTGTGTCGTCAGCGATACCGGATGCAGGATCACCGTTGCTGATAACGGGGTCGGTCTTCCCCAGGATGTAACCTGGCCGCAACCGGGAAAGCTGAGCGCGATGATCGTACAGTCGCTGAAACAGAATGCCCGCGCCGAGGTTGAAGTGAGCTCGTCCCCTGACACCGGCATGAGTGTCTCCCTCGTCTTCCCGAGAGCCGAAGCGGCCCGATAGAGCGCCGCGCGTCTTTTCAGACGCGCTAGAGCCTTTCCGAAAATCGATTCCGATTTTCGGGGTTATGCGC
>NZ_JBFUAY010000360.1:0-3178 GCF_056406015.1 Rhizobium sp. P1_E1
CTATCATGCATACCGACAGGACGGAATAAGGCTCGCGGCTGAAACTCCCAAGAAGTTTTGCGCGCGTCGTTTGATTAGGCCATCAGCGGTATGACGCTATCGAGTGACTTCTTGGCATCGCCGTAAAACATCCGCGTGTTTTCCTTGTAGAAAAGCGGGTTCTCGATCCCGGAATATCCAGTTCCCTGACCGCGCTTGGATACCAGGACGTGCTTGGCCCTCCAAACCTCCAGCACGGGCATTCCGGCAATCGGTGAGTTGGGATCTTCCAGAGCTGCAGGATTGACGATGTCATTGGAACCGATGACGATAACGACGTCCGTACTCGAGAAATCCGCGTTGATCTCATCCATCTCAAGAACGATATCGTAGGGTACCTTCGCCTCAGCTAGCAAGACATTCATATGTCCAGGAAGGCGGCCCGCAACCGGATGAATGGCAAAGCGAACCGTTTTCCCGGCTGCACGAAGCTTTCGAGTGAGTTCCGAGACCGACTGTTGCGCTTGCGCGACCGCCATTCCATAGCCTGGAACGATGATGACGCTATCAGCCTCGTTCAGGGCCGCTGCGACACCATCAGCATCGATCGCCACCTGCTCGCCGACAATCTCCATGGTGGGCCCTGTGACACCGCCGAAACCGCCAAGGATGACCGATATGAAGGACCGGTTCATAGCCTTGCACATAATATACGACAGAATTGCGCCAGAAGAGCCGACCAGTGCCCCGGTGACAATCAGCAGATCATTTCCGAGCGTGAACCCAATTGCGGCCGCCGCCCAGCCGGAGTAGCTGTTCAGCATCGAAACAACGACAGGCATGTCTGCGCCGCCAATGCCCATGATAAGGTGGTAACCGATAAAAAATGCGACGCCAGTCATCAAGATCAGCGTCCAGGCGCCCTGACCGTCGACATACATTAGCAGCATCATTAGGCACAGGATCGCCGCTCCGGCATTGAGAAAATGGCCGCCAGCTAGCTTTTTGGCTTTGCCGTCGACCTTGCCGGCAAGCTTGCCGAACGCGATGACGGAACCTGTGAACGTTACAGCGCCGATGAAAATGCCAAGAAAAACCTCGACCTTCATGATCGACAGCTCAACAGGTGTTTTATGGGCCAGGATGCCAGGAAATCCGTCCAGTGCGGCCCGCGTCGCCTCGTCCATGCCGGCAATCCGCAAAGCCTCGAGGTGGGCGTTGAAACCGATGAATACGGCGGCCAGGCCAACAAACGAGTGAAGGGCTGCCACGAGTTGGGGCATTTCGGTCATTTGCACACGGCTCGCAACGAAGTGCCCTAAGAGAGCGCCGCCTGCCACCATGAACGCAATGATAAACCAACTGCCGACGCCCGGGCCAAATACGGTTGCAATCACAGCCAGGGCCATTCCGACAATGCCATACCAGACAGCACGTTTGGCGCTCTCCTGTCCCGAAAGCCCGCCGAGTGAAAGAATAAAGAGCACAGCCGCAGCGATGTAGGCTGCTGAAACGATCCCGATCGTCATGATAATTCCCCCCGATCAAGACTTCTGGAACATGGCGAGCATGCGCCGTGTCACCAGGAAGCCGCCGACAATGTTGATCGTTGCAATAAGCACCGAAACGGCAGACAGCGTCACCACCAACCAGCTTTCGGAACCGATCTGCAGCAACGCGCCCAAGATGACGATTCCCGAAACGGCATTGGTGACCGCCATCAGCGGCGTATGCAGCGAGTGCGAGACATTCCAGATCACCTGGAAACCAACGAAGCATGACAGCACGAACACAACGAAATGGCTCATAAAGCTTGCAGGCGCAAAAGCCCCGACCAGCAACAAAGCGGCCGTTCCACCAGCGAGAAGAAAGCCTTGGCTTTTCGTCTGCGCCTTGAAGGCGGCGACCTCCTTTGCGCGCTTCTCTGCAGGTGTTAGCTCCTTGGTCTTGTCTTTGGGTTTTTGAGGGGCGATCGCCTTTATCTTTGGCGGCGGCGGTGGGAAGGTTACCTCACCCCGGTAGGAAACCGTCGCGCCACGGATGACGTCATCCTCCATGTCATGGATGATCTGCCCGTTTTTGTGTGGCGTGAGGTCTGAGATCATATGGCGAATATTATTCGAATACAGCGTCGAAGCCTGTGCGGCCATGCGGCTTGGAAAGTCGGTGTAGCCGATGATGATGACACCATTGTCGGAGACGATCCGTTGGTCGACCGCCGTTAGCTCACAGTTTCCGCCGCGCTCGGCAGCCAAATCCACAATCACCGAGCCTGGCTTCATCGCCGACACCATGTCCGCAAGCCAGAGCTTCGGTGCATCGCGGCCYGGAATGAGGGCCGTGGCGATGACGATATCAATTTCCGGGGCCAACTCCCGGAACTTTGCCAGTTGTGTCTCTCGGAACTGGGGTGATGAAGGCGCTGCGTAGCCACCGCTTTCGGCGCCATCTTGCTGGTCCTCAAAATCCAGAAAGACAAACTCAGCCCCCATCGATTCGATCTGCTCGGCGACTTCTGGACGCACGTCGAATGCATATGTGATCGCACCAAGCGATGTAGCTGTACCGATTGCGGCTAGTCCTGYGACACCAGCGCCAATGATGAGAACTTTGGCGGGAGGAACCTTGCCTGCGGCGGTTACCTGTCCGGTGAAAAAGCGCCCGAAATTGTTGCCGGCCTCGATTACCGCGCGATACCCTGCGATATTCGCCATGGACGACAATGCGTCCATTTTCTGCGCCCTGGAAATGCGCGGCACCATGTCCATCGCAATGACATTGAGCCCGGTGTGTTTTGCCTTCTCCAGCAAGCTCGCGTTCTGGGCTGGATAGAAAAACGAGATCAGCGTTTTTCCAGCTGCCAGTTTGTCGATCTCGCCGGGTTCCGGCGGCCGAACCTTGATGACGACATCCGATGAAGAATACACGGCTGCCGCGTCTTCGACGACGAAAACCCCAGCGTCGCCATAGGCTTGGTCAGAGAACCCGGCCTGCCGTCCTGCTCCCGTTTCGACGATGCACTCGTATCCGAGCTTCTGCAGCTGTAGGGCGCTTTCTGGCGTCAGCGCCACACGCGCTTCCTGCCCTGCAATTTCCCTTAGTGCTCCAATTTTCATAGAACGCCCCTCCGGCGCGATTGTTACCGCCCGGCTGATCGCCGGCAACGAACGCTGTTACATTGTGGGAAGCAGCTTTGACC
>NZ_JBFUAY010000361.1:0-3165 GCF_056406015.1 Rhizobium sp. P1_E1
GCGATGGGAAGGCGTGCGAAAAAGCCGGCTGCGGAGAAGCCCTTGGCCCCAGGTGCCGCGAATATTTGTTTATACGGATTTGACATGGGACGATCCTTCCAGCTATCGGATAGAACACTTATATACGAAGCGTATGTGTCTAGATAATGCATACGTCCCGTATGTCAATGAAAAAGATACGCGGCGTATGTCAATGGAGTAGCCATGCGCAAACCGCGCCAGGAGATGATCGCAGAGACCCGCGGCAAACTTATCGCAGCCGGGCGGCGTGCCTTTGGCACGATCGGCTACGCGGAAGCTTCGATGGACGATTTCACCGGCGAAGCGGGACTGACGCGCGGGGCCCTCTATCACCATTTCGGTGACAAGAGGGGCCTGCTCCAGGCCGTCATCATGGAAATCGACGCGGAAATGACTGAACGGCTGAATGAGGTCTCGGCCGCCGCTCCCACGCGCTGGCAGGGCTTTGTCGATGAGTGCTCCGCTTATATCGAAATGGCGCTTGAGCCCGAAATCCAGCGCATCATGTTTCGCGATGGCCCTGCCGTACTCGGCGATATCTCGCAATGGCAGAACACCCCCGGCTGTATCGCCGCCCTCTCTCGCAGCCTCGACCGTCTCAAGGCCGATGGCGAGATCATCGACATCGACACCGAAACCGCCGCTCGCCTCATCAATGGCGCCAGCAGCCATATGGCGCTGTGGATCGCCAATGCGGAGAATCCGGAGGCGGTTTCGAAGCGGGCGGTCGCGGGGTTCAAGGCTATGTTGGGGAGCCTACGCAGACAGGAATGAGGTGTTTGATTCCCCGCTCAGTCGCCGCGGGCAGTTCATTGCGCACCGTGTTGACGTCGAGCGGGGCCGCGCCGCCAACATTGACATCGAGCACGAGCAGGCCTGACGTGGCGATGGCACCGCGTTGCCTATGCTGCACTTACAATCTGCAGCACGGCGGCGTGATCTCTACGCGTGCAGATACGCGCTGCGGCATGGGCGGTTTCGCCCACTGGATTGTGATCCTACTTCGCTGTAGAGCGAGGGAGGTATTTTGATGCCAAGCCCATCCCTTTTAGGTGCGATTCTATGATAAAAAAAGTTTATCTCGCCGGTCCGGAGGTCTTCCTTCCCAACGCCCGTGAAATGCTCGACCGCAAGGCGGCACTTGCCCGTGAGGCGGGACTTATTCCGCTCTCGCCTGGCGATCTGGAAATCCCGCACACGAACTCGAAGCGCGAGCGGGCGGCTGCGATAAACGCAGTGGACGAGAAGATGATGATTGAGGCTGACGCGATCATCGCCAATCTGACGCCCTTTCGTGGCATCGCCGCCGATACAGGGACGGCCTTCGAACTCGGCTTTATGTGCGCAAGCGGTAAGCCTGTGTTCGCCTACACGAATGTGGCCCGCGATCACAGCGGGCGGGTGAGCGATCTTTATGGCGGGGCCGTCGCCTATGATGCTGAAGGTCGACTGCGGGACCCGAATGGAATTGCGGTCGAGGATTTCGGCCTAGCCGACAATCTGATGCTGCACGCCGGAATTGAGCGGCGCGGTGGCGTCCTGATCATCGGAGACGCGGCGCGGGATGCACTCTATACGGATCTCGCCGCGTTCAAAGCGTGTCTTGCCGTCGCCGTTGAGAAACTGCGCTAAGGCGCCGAATGATAAGACGTCCTTCTAGTTGGCAAGAGCTGGCCCCCCGCTTCACGCCGGATCGCTCTCCCTTGAAAACGTTTTTCCCCGTTTCCGTGATCGGGACATCCACGGTCTCCAAGTGTGCCGAACAGGGCTCGGCACACTTTTCGCTGGGAGCAGCCCGTCGTCAAACCAGCCCGGGCACGACGAACACCAACCAGGCAACGATCGGACCGATGATAGCGATCAAGGCGCTGTAGATCAGTAGCTGTCGCAACACCTGCTCACGGCTGTCGTCCGGCGCATTGGCGACGACAAGGGCGCCGTTGGTGGAGAATGGGCTGGTGTCGACGATCGTCGTCGAGATGGCGATCGCCGCGACCACACCGATGGCGCTGATGTGCCCTTGCAGGAGGAACGGAACGGCAAGCGGGATGATCGCGCCGAGCAGCGCGGTCGAGGAAGCAAAGGCCGAGACGATGGCGCCCGTAAAGCAAAGCAGAAGCGCCACCAGTAGCGGCATGCCGAGACTGGATATGCCATTCGCCACGTAGTCGACCGTACCGGCCTTCTCCATGACGCCGACATAGGTGATGATGCCGGCAATCAGCAGCACGGTCGACCAACTGACCTTGTCGATTGCGGCCTTCTGGGTCTTCGGTGACAGCAGCGCGAGGACGACGGCGACGGTCATGGCGACGAGGCCAACATTGAACTTGAAAACCAGGGCGCCGATGCCGAGCGCCGTCAGGCCGATCAAGGTGGTAATTCTCTCATTGTTCAGACGCAACGTCGTCGCGGTATCGGCCGCCGTACCATAGGCATGCTCTCTGATCGGTTTTGCAGGCGTGCCGCCGTGGCCCCTGATCGACGCCGATACGCCCTCGGGATGGAGTTCGGGCAAGGGGYCAAGTGATGCGGGATCGTGCTTCATCACCCTCGCGCCACCGAACACGAAGAAGACCAGCACCGCGATCGCCAGGTTAAAGAAGAAGCTGGAAAGAAACAGCGAGGTCGGAGCGAAAGGCAGGCCGGCCTTCGCAACGATCTGGTTGGTGATTCCGCCATAGATGCTTATCGGCGAGAAGCCGCCTGCCTGCGCGCCGTGGATCACCATCAGACCCATCATCACCGGATGAATGCGGTACTGCACTGCAAAGCTCAACGCGACGGGTGCGAGAATGGCGACTGCAGCAGGCCCAAGTGCGCCGAAGCCAGTAATGATGGCGGCGACCAGGAACATCACCCAGGGAATCAAGCCGATCCGCCCGCGCACCAGGCGGACGGCACATTCGACGAGCCAGTCGATCGTGCCGTTGATCTGCGCTATGGCGAAGAGGTAGGTGACGGCGACGAGCGTCAGGAACAGATCACTCGGAAAGCCGGCAAATATATCGTTGGTTTTCATCCCGATGATCATGGAGCCGAGCACGAAGGCGCCGGCAAAAGCGAGCGCACCCATGTTGATTGGCTGGATCGTCGCAATGATGAACATGGCGATCAGCAGGCCTATGGACAGTAATTCAATAC
>NZ_JBFUAY010000362.1:0-3141 GCF_056406015.1 Rhizobium sp. P1_E1
GCGCAAGGTCGTCGGCACCCTGAAGTATTCCTGGTAAAGGCCGCCTTGTCCGATCAAGGCGGCGTCCGCAATCTGAGCGCCGGAATTATGCAGTAATTCAAAGTGTTACAGCGGCGGGCGGCTGAAAAAGAAGCGCGGCGTTCTAGCCGCGTTCCAGGAATTTGTTCTTTCGAGAACGAACGTCCTACAGTTTTCGACAATACAAGGCCTTTCGCTATCGCTGCCGCGGTCATACCGGTAATCGTCGCAAGAAGCAGTTATCCAAGGAGAAGCCGAACTATCGCGCCGGTGTGTCCCTGCTGRCCGGCCTCATGGTCGTCCCCTTCGTATGGGCAACCCTCAGCTCACACGGCGTTTCCGCATCATCAGCATCAAGAACGGTGCGCCGATGAGTGCGGAAACAAGACCGGCCGGAATCTGGTAGGGCGATACGATCGTGCGGCCGACGAAATCGGCAGCAACCATAAGCCCCCCTCCGATCAGAGCGGCACCAACCATTTGCGGCAGCGCGCGTGCCAATCCCGCTTCCCGCGCAAGGTGAGGTCCCATGAGGCCAATGAATGACAACGGGCCAACCGTCAGCGTCGCGGCGGCCGTCAGCAATCCTGCGAGGCCAAAAAGCGCAAATCGCGATTTCGCCAATGGTATACCGACCGCCGCCGAAGGAGACGGCCCAAGGGGAAGTATGTCAAGCCAGCGGCGGACCGCGAGCGAGACGGCAATCAGCACGCCACCGAGCGCCACCTCCGTTGCGGCGGTCGATCCCTCGATAAGATAAGTGGACCCGCTCATCCACCGCATCAGCAGAACTGCTCTCGGATCTCCCGTCGAGCTCAACACGCCGACGACGGCATCGACCATCGCGCTTAGGGCAATGCCCGCAAGCAGGACTCGCTCCGGAGCGAACGCCGATCGCCGGGAGCTGGCGAAGATGACGACAAGCACACTGATCGCACCTGCCACGGCAAAGGCAAATTGACCGGAAAACCCTGGAGTAACGGCAAAGAGCGCAATCGCAACGCCGAAGGTCGCGCCGGTACTGATTCCCAGAACTTCGGGACTTGCCATTTCGTTTCCGGTCAGCCGCTGAAGGATCGAGCCCGCGACCGCAAGCATCGCGCCCGATGTCAGGGCGGCGAGGATTTTAGGTATCCTGATAGCAAGGACATCGTACGAGAATTCGCCGGAAGCGAGAGCCCAGCCGCCATTGACGTCACGTCCGACAAAAACGCTGACCGTCAACAGCACAAGCAGGCCGGCAGCAGCGATGATGACCGGTGCCGTTCCATCCCACCGGCGTGACCGTCTGAACGCCGGCGATTGCTGTAGTCTATGACGGATCTTCAGCCGAGGCAGGAGCGCGAGAAGCAGCGGCGAGCCGAAGATGGCTGTTACCGCCCCGGTCGGCAAAAAGTCACCAAGCCCGCCTGCGACGAGTTGCAAAACGGAGTCGGCGAAGAGAAGCAGCCCGGCGCCGATCAGGGGGCACCAGAAGATGAGCTGCGCGGGACGCCGTGCTCCGGACAATCGCGCAATCGTCGGCGCGACCAGTCCAATGAAACCAATGACCCCAACGGCGCTCGTGACAAATGCAGCAAGCGCGACAGCAAGCGCCACGACAATGAAACGCAGGCGGACCAATCGGACGCCCAGCGCCGTGGAACTGCTCTCGCCAAGATCGAGCAGCGAAAGCGGTCTCATCACGAAAGCGCAGACGATGGCGATGGCGCCGAACTTCCAAAGAAGCGACAAGGGAATGACCCAGCTTTGCTGTGCCAGCGAGCCGGCGCCCCAGATGAACAGGCTCGAGAGATAGCGCTGGTTCAAATAGGTCAGGATGGCAGAGAGGCCACCACACCATAGACTGAGAACCAGCCCCGACAGAACAAGCGAATAAGGCGAAAAACCGCGGCGCGCGCCCAGGCTGACGACGATCACGGCAGCGGTCGCACTGCCGATCAGAGCGACAAGATCACGGCCGGCGCCAAGCAAGTCGGGGAGAAACAGCGATGTTACCACCAGCGCCAGGTTTGCTCCGGCCGACACGCCGAGGGTGGTCGGATCGGCGAGCGGGTTTCGCAAAACTTGCTGAAACAGCGCCCCCGACAAGGCAAGCGCGGCTCCGGCAATCAGCGCCGTCGCAAGACGGGGAAGCGTCGAATAGGTGAACACCATTCGCGTGACATCGTAATCCGGTCGAGCCATTTCTGACAGCGCCGGAGCGGCAAGAAACCACGATGCCACGCCTCCACCGCCAATCAGGAGGAGGAAGACAATTGCTGGCCCGATATTGTCGCGGCGGGATATCATCATGCTTCTTTTTCCAGAAGATCTGTCAAAAGGCCCGCGAAGCGCATGGCCTCGTTCACCATGCCAAACATCTGGGCCGGCGGCAGAATCGACAGATGGCCCGGACGCGCAAACGCCAGCCTGTTCCACAGCGGGCTCTGAGCGAGTTTCGGAAGAACGTCCGGAGGAACGGGATCAAAGGCGATCAGACGCGCGTCCGGATCGGTGATCTTGGAGAGATCTTCAATACCGATCGTTTCAAAACCCCAGTAGTTCGACTCTCTGGTCCAGGCGTTGCGGACACCGATGCGCTCGAGCACATTGTGGAACAGCCCAGGACTCGAGTAGATGCGGACATGGCGGGCATCCATGAAATTCACGAGGGCGACTGGCGGCAGGTTCTTGCCCGCCAGCCGACTGCCGCATCGCTCGAAGAAGGCGTCGGCGCGCGCGAGGAACTGCTCTGCTTCATTCTCGCGGCCAAGCTCACCAGCCAATTTACGCGTCGCCGCGATGGCAGCGGGAAGAATAGATCCAATGCCCGGCGTAAAGACTTCCAGCCGAACGACTTTCGCCACCGACTGTAGCTTGGGCAACAGCTCATCCAGGTAAGGTGTGGTCAAGATAATGTCGGGCTTCAGCGTGACGAGAATTTCAAAATTGACCTCGAACGAACTGCCAATATCGACGACGGATTTTGGCATCGGCGGCTCGACAACCCATCTGTCCCAATCGGCGAGGTCCGAAATCCCGACCGGAGGCAATCCGAGGGATAAGAGAGTGGACGCAAGGCCATAGTCGAGGCTGACGATCCTTGGGCCTATCGACTGCGCAAACAGCGGAGCTGGAACG
>NZ_JBFUAY010000363.1:0-3116 GCF_056406015.1 Rhizobium sp. P1_E1
GGGCACGGCTTTCGGCGGCGCGCGCGGCCGCACCGACGTGCCGAAGATCGTCGAATGGTACATGCAGGGCAAGATCCAGATCGATCCGATGATCACCCACACCATGCCGCTCGAGGACATCAACAAGGGCTTCGAGCTGATGCATTCGGGCAAAAGCATCCGCGGCGTGGTGGTCTACTGAGTCATGAAAACCATCTCGACCGACAATTCTCATGGCGGCACCCAGGGCGTTTACGTCAATCGCTCGGATGTCTGCGACTGTGACATGACCTTTGCGGTATTTCTACCGCCGCAGGCCAAAGGACGGAAGCTGCCAGTTCTGTGGTACCTTTCAGGTCTGACCTGCACCCATGCAAACGTCATGGACAAGGGAGAGTATCGGCGTCTTGCCGCAGAACTCGGTATTGTCATCGTCTGCCCCGACACCAGTCCACGCGGCGATGCCGTCCCGGACGAGCCGGATAATTGGCAGTTCGGCAAGGGTGCCGGTTTTTATGTCGACGCCACCGAGCCGCCATTCGCACAGAACTATCGGATGTACAGCTACGTCGTCGATGAATTGCCGAAGCTTATCGCGGCCGAATTTCCGGTCGACATGACGCGACAGGGAATCTTCGGTCACTCGATGGGGGGACATGGCGCGATCACGATCGCGCTCAAGAACCCCGAACGCTTCAGCAGCTGCTCGGCCTTCGCGCCGATCAGCCATCCATCCGTCTCCGGCTGGTCAAAGCCGGCGTTCCAGAAATACCTCGGATCGGATGAAACGCGCTGGCGGGCATATGATGCCTGCTCGCTGATCGAAGACGGGCACCGGTTCCCGGAATTCCTCGTCGACCAAGGGACGGCGGACAGCTTCCTGGAGGATGGATTGCGCCCCGAAGAGCTGAGGCAAGCCTGCGAGACGGCCGGCATCAGCCTGCGGCTTCGCATGCAGGAAGGCTACGGCCACTCCTACTTCTTCATTTCGACATTCATGGAAGACCATCTGCGCTGGCACGCGCGGAGATTGGGAGACTGATTGCAGAGCTTGGCCGGGCATATCGCAAACGGCCCAGAAGGGGAGGAGAAACCCATGACCAGCATAGCCATACATCCGGCAGTGGATTCAGGTTTTCGGGCGACTGACGCTGCTTTTGCGGGCGGGACGCTCGTCTGCAAGTGCGCCAGCAATCCGGTGAAGGTAAGAATCAAGAGCGATATCGCCCACAATCACGCCTGCGGCTGCACGAAGTGCTGGAAGCCCGAAGGTGCAGTCTTTTCGGTCGTGGCGGTCGCTCCGACCGAAAGTGTCGAAGTCTTGGAGAATGGCGATAAGCTCGCTGTCGTCGATTCCGCTGCCTTGATCCAGCGCACCGCCTGCAAGGAATGCGGCGTGCATATGTATGGGCCAGTCGTGCGCGAACATCCGTTTCAGGGATTGTCGTTCATCCATCCGGAACGCTTCCAGGAAAGCGGCTGGGCGAAGCCGGGCTTTGCTGCCTTCGTGTCGTCGATCATCGAAAGCGGCTTCGACCCCGCGAAGATGGACGCCGTCAGAGCACAGCTGAGGACATCAGGCCTCGAGCCTTACGATTGCCTAAACCCTGGCCTTATGGACTACATCGCAACCTGGACCGCCAAGAAGAGCGGCGTGCTGGCCTCGTGATCGGCTAAAGTAATTCCCAGCAAAAGTGCGCAGCGTTTTTGCGTCCGGGATTGCGTAAAAACAAAAGAGAGCATTTCCGTGACTTGAGAGAAGCGGAAATGCTCTGGGACGCCGAGCCGGCGCTCCCCGACAAAACCGCCGCCACCGGATATCGAGATAGTCCGTGATGGCCGCGCACCGGCTTGCCGGCAGCCAGCTTCCGACGCCTGATGATCAAGGTTGATGCGCATAAAAATCGCATCAACCTCGACTGCACCGAAATTCTCACAGACCCGCCACCATAATTCGCTTGGGAAGTTCCGCAATGGCCGCCGCCGCGGAACGCCGATCCCTGGACAGCGCTTTGAAATGACGCCTGACGCGCGCCGGGGACGCTTTGCTCGGCATCATTGTGTATTTAAGAAATACTAATTGTGTACGTAATGTACACAATTATTGACTCGCCCCGAGAGGCGTGCCATTTTCACGGCGTAGAGCAACCCGCGGCCGGAGAATGACGATGGCGAAGACCCCCAAGAGCAATCTCTACGAAGATCTGAAACGGCAGATTCTGACGATGGAACTGGACCCGGACGCCGATCTGGACGAGGCCAGTTTGAGCGAAAGATACGGGCTCTCCCGGACGCCGGTCCGCGACATATTCCGTCGCCTTGCCGGTGAGGGCTATATCGACATCCGCGAGAACAGGGGCGCACGGGTCATCCCGATGAACCACTCCACCCTGCGGAATTTCTTTCTCGTCGCGCCGATGATCTACGCGGCAATCGGCCGTCTCGCCGTGCAGAACTTCAAGCCCACTCAGCTTTCGGACCTGAAGCAGACCCAGGAGCGGTTCCGCGCCGCCAGCGAGAACATGGACGCCCTGGCGATGGTCCTCGAGAACAATCGCTTCCACGAAATTTTCGGCGAGATGTCGGGCAACGTCTATCTGCAGCCGAGCCTTGGCCGGCTGCTCATCGACCACGCGCGTATCGGCCACACCTTCTTCCGGCCGAGGAACGAGGACATGAAGCGACGGCTTCAAGTGGCCGTCGGCCATCATGACGGCTTCATCGATGCGCTCRGCGCTCACGACGAGAATGCCGTCGTCGACCTCGTTTTCGAACACTGGGAATTGTCCCGCGAGAACATGGAGATGTTCATCGCCCCGCAAGGTCTCAAGGCGGACGCCTTCCTCGGCGGCCCCGCCACCCAACTCTTGGAGAAATCGTCGTGAAGTTTGAGGGGATCTATACGCCGGCGGTGACGCCGCTCGACCAAACTGGTCAGATCGACAGGGCTGGATTTGCCGCCGTGCTCGAGTCGCTGATCGAGGCGGGCGTCCACGGCATCATCGTCGGCGRCTCGACCGGCGAGTACTATGCCCAGAGCAGCCAGGAGCGTTTCGAGCTCGCGGCCTATGCGCGGGAAGTCATCGGCACGCGGCTGCCGCTCATTATCGGGACCGGCGCCACGCGAACCGAAGATT
>NZ_JBFUAY010000364.1:0-3111 GCF_056406015.1 Rhizobium sp. P1_E1
CTCCAGCGCTGCCAGTTGCGCGGCGGCTGATTGTCACCCTTCTTGGCCACGAACTGCGAGTGCCAGCTGTCGAGGAAGAACGACAGGTCAGGATCGCCGCCCCAGGTCTCGACGCTCCAGGCAATCGCCACCTGGAAATCGCCGGGCTGGAGTGCCACCTGCCAAAGTTTCGCGGCCGGCACGGCTTTGGCGTCGATACCGAAGGAAGCCCATTGCTGTGCGATCAGCGTCCCGGCGCGGGTGAAGACCGAGCGTGTGTCGCCTTCCACCGTCATGCGGATCTTGAAGGGCTGTCCATCAGGGGTCAGCCATTTGCCGCCGGATTTCTTGAAGCCTGCCTTCTCCAGCAGTTCGCCGGCAGCCTTCGGATCCGGTTTCCACCAGCCATAGCCGAAGGCACCGCTGATTGCCTGCGGGTCGGTCGGGATCTGGTCCTTGAACTTCGGCTGCTTGCGCAGAATATCGGCGATCTGTTGCCCGACCGTCGGGTCATAAGGCTTGATCTTGCTCTTGCCGGTATCGATCTCGAAATTCTTCAGCCAATCCTGCATCGGCGCCTGATAGTCCTTCATCGTGGCCGCCGTCGGCGGCACGCCGAGCGCCGAAAGCGTCGCTGCCCCGCGATAGCTCGCCATATCAACCGCCTTGATGTCGATCAGCAGGGCAAGCGCCCAGCGTACATCAGCGTTGTCAAATGGCGGATCCTGCGTGTTGAAAATGACAGCCGGAAGTGTCGGATCCGGATGGGCGAAGGGGAAGCCCGGGAACCAGGTTTCGATCGACTTGGATTTCTCCTTGAGGGTGAACATGCCCTCTGGCGTATTGTCGTGGATGATATCGAGATTGTGCTCGAGCTGGGCGATCGTCCGCTTATCCGGCGGGCCGGGATCGGTATAGGTCACGTATTTCGGGGCCGGCTCGCCGAAGCGGGCAAGCGAGGTCCGTTGCCAGTCGTCACGCTTCTCCCAGGTATACCATTTGCCCTGGGGATCAAACGACTTGAGCTTGTAGGCGCCGAGCGAGACGGGATTGGCGAAGTCATAACGAAGCGGATCTTCGACTTTTTCGAAGACATGCTTGGGCATGATCCAGGCGCCGTTCCAGCGAACGGTGAAAATGGCGTGGAAGCGCGAATTGGGCTTCTTCAGCTTGAACACGACAGTCGAGGGGTCTGTCGCCTCGACGCTTGCCACCTGCACCGAGAAGGCAGCACTCCAGACCATGCCGGGGTGATCCATCTGCGTCTTGACGGTGTAGACCACGTCGTCTGCCGTGAACTCCACACCGTCGCTCCAGAAGAGCCCCTTGCGCAGTTTCACGGTCATCTCGGTGAAGTCGGCATTATATTGCGGCTTGTCGGCAGCCAGCGAATTGTCCCAGGTCGCGCCGCCAAGCCCTTGTTCGGGATCGATATACCAGAGCGTATCCATGGTCAGCTGCTGCAGGCCGGTCGATACGCCGCCGCCGCCATTGACCCAGATGTTGAACCAGCCGGGATTTTTGATCGTCCCTTCCGGATTTTCGACGATGAGCGTCTCCTTGCGCGGCAAGGAGGTGTAGTCATCGGCCTTGGCCGTCGTTGTCAGGCCGAGTGCGGCCAGCGCGACGCCAAATGCGAGCCTCTTCCACTGTTGCATGAACTCCTCCCTAGAAAGCGACGATACGGCGGCCGCAAAGGCACGCATGGGCACGTCGCGGTTGTCGGTTCGCAGAGGCCTCAGGACTCAAGGTCCAGAGCTTCGGCGAACCATCCCTCCGGCTCCCTGCCTCCTCGCAGTGAGCCGAAATCTCAGCCGGTGGCCAATCGTGGCTTACCCGGCGGCGGCTGTCACACTGACAGCCGGATGACGTTGTAGGACAGCGGCTTCAGCGCCGCCCGCAACCGTCCATCCTCAATCTTTCCACTCTCGACATTGACCGGAGCGACCGTTTGCGGCCGCGCAGCCGTGTTGACGGCTTCCAGATCACCGTGGGTCATTTCCACCTGCTCGACCACGCGGGCATTTGCGAAACCTTCCAGCCGCACATCGAGATCGAGCGCCGCGTTCGGATGACGATTGACGGCAAAGAAGGTCAGGGTCTTGCCGTCTTCGGAATGGACTGCCGATACGTCGAGATAGGGAACGTCGTTCTCCTCGTCGCTGTCATAGGTCGGACCATCGACGACCAGCTGCAGTGCCGAGCCGCGGCCATATCTGGAGGCGTAATAGAAGGGGTAATAGATGGTCTGGCGCCAGGCGGCGCCGCCGTCCTCGGTCATGATCGGGGCGATGACGTTGACGAGCTGCGCGATGCAGGCGATGCGCACGCGGTCGGAGCGACGGATGAAGGTGTTCAGGATGCCGCCGACCTGCAGCACGTCTTCGAAATTATAGATGTCTTCCAAGAGATGCGGCGCATCCGGCCATTCGTCGCGCGCCAGGATCTCCTTGTCCTGCTGGTTGGAATGATACCAGACATTCCATTCGTCGAAGGAAATGCCGATCGTCTTCTTCGAGCGCTTTTTCGCCTTGATGTAGTCGATCACGCCGCCGATCGTGGTGATGTAGCGGTCGAGCTTCGTCGCGCGGGCGAGATAGTTGAGCGTGTTTTTCTCGCGGTTGGCAAAATACATATGCAGCGAAATGTGGTCGGCGCTGTCATAGCACTGTTCGAGAACCTGGGCCTCCCACTCGGGATAGGTCTTCATGTCGGAATTGGACGAGCCGCAGACCACGAGTTCAAGCGACTTATCGAAGCCGCGCATGGCCTTCGCCGTCTCATCCGCCAGCCGGCCATATTCATAGGCCGACTTGTGGCCGACCTGCCAGGGACCATCCATCTCGTTGCCGAGGCACCACAATTTAACATCGTGCGGATTGGACCAGCCGTGCTTGCGGCGCAGATCCGACCAGTAAGTGCCGCCGGGATGATTGCAATATTCGAGGAAATTGCGGGCGGCATCGAGGCCACGTGATCCGAGATTGACGGCAAGCATCGGCTTGGTATTCGCCTTCTTGCACCAGTCGACGAATTCATTCACGCCGATCTGATTGGCTTCACGAGTGCGCCAGGCAAGGTCGAGGCGCACCGGGCGTTCGGCCCGCGGGCCGACGCCGTCTTCCCAATTAT
>NZ_JBFUAY010000365.1:0-3089 GCF_056406015.1 Rhizobium sp. P1_E1
CTCTTTCACCTTTACGGAGCCGCCCGGAGAGAGCGTTCCCTCATTGTTGCCGTGACCGCGCTTGTAGGTTACCGAGTAGGTCGTTTCCGGATGCTGCGGATATTCGGGGTCCGCCAGCGTGACGATTTCCACGTAGGTGATGTCGTCCTTTTCAACCTCATGCGGGGTCCCATCAATGATGATAGTGACCTTCTTCTTCTCTTTGTCGTCGTGCGCCATTTGCTGCTCCTATTTCTTTGTGAAGAGCGGCAGGCCCGAAAGCCTGCCGCCGTGGATCATTTCCTGCCCGGACGCTGGGTGAGCGCCGAACCTGCCGCCGTCTTCGCCGCCTTGCTCGCCTTCGGGTCCCGCAGGACCTTTGATGCCGCTGAAGCCGCCCTCTTGCTGGTCACTTCCGATTTCGCCAAACCATTCACCTCCTTCCCGGGTTTCTTGACTACAGAATCCTGTCTGTAGTACAGTTTCCTACGAACTCGTAGGATGTCTTGGCCTAAAAAAACCACCGAATGGTGGATGCCAATTTCCTACGTATACGTAGGACTAACATAACTGGAAACGTCGTGTCAAATAATTCGGAGAATGAGCTGGAATTCGGGGATCGGTTGCTGGCCGCGCGCGAGGCAAGGGGACTGAACCAGACGGAACTCGCAAAGGCATCGGGACTTCAGCCCGCGGCTATCGGGCACTTTGAAAAGAATAGGCGCAAGCCATCCTTCGCGAACGTTCGCGCCCTGGCAAAGGCCTTAGAGGTATCGGCTGACTACCTCCTGGGGCGTTCCCCCACCATGAAGGGGGCGACGACCGCGTTTCGCGGCGAGGAAAATCTGTCGGCGGGCGATCGCGAACATATCCAGATGATGATCGACCTCATCAACAAAAAGAAGGGCGGYGATGGCTAAGTTTCAACTGATCAAGGCGCGCCAGCACGGCGAACGTGTTGCAGCGGAAAAAGGTTTCGCCGCCTTTCCAGTCGATCCCTTCGCGATTGCCGAGTCCGAAGGTATCATGATCGTCGCCAAGCCGTCGGAAATCAAAGGCGTCAGCGGCGGCATTATCTTCGATGAAGATGTGCCGTCCATCTTTTACGCCACCGACATCGAGAACGAGGGCTTCCAGCGCTTTACGGTCGCTCATGAGCTCGGCCACTATTATCTCGACGGGCATCCAGAAGAAATTCTGAAGTCTAGCAAGATGCATATCTCAAGAGCTGGCTTTCGCCAGGGCGACAGCTCGATCGAACTTGAGGCAGACCATTTTGCCTCAGGTCTCTTGATGCCAACCCATCTCGTGAAGAGGGAGCTGGCACGAGGCATCATTGGACTCGCAGGTATCGAACAGCTGGCAGATAAGTCGCAATGCTCCCTTACTGCTGCGGCGATCCGCGCGGCCGAGTGTACTCCTTATCCGATGGCAATCGTCGTGAGTCAGGGAGCGGATATTTGTTATTGCTTCATGTCCGAAGGCTTCAAAGAGCTCGGCAAAACACTTACGTTCCTCCGCAAGGGCTCGCCCTTACCTCTCAGCGCAACGCGGGACTTCAACAGCGATCCGGACAACGTCCGTTACGGCAAGCGGCAAATCATCGAGACTACACTTGCCGATTGGTTTGATGGCTCCGGGCAGATTCACCTCGACGAGGAGATTGTCGGACTTGGTTCATTCGGTCACACGCTGACCGTGTTTTCAAGCGATGCCTTGGCCGAAGATCCTGATCCCGAGGACGCGGATGAAGAGGCGAATCTGATCGAGAGTTACACCGCGAAATTCGCTTACGGTCGCTAGCCTTAGCAGGTCACTGGCCACGACGTAATCGAACTGTGCAATGCCGACAAACATCGACTTGTCGTCCCTACCCGATCTGCGACGTTGTCGACACCTGCGGAGCGACCGCTTTCGGGAGTCGGCAACGACCGACCCGAAGCCGCCGTTGAGCGCTTATGTCATTTTCGCAAGGAGCCCTGCGCCGCACCGGCTTCTTGCGCCTTGAAAGGATACGAACCTACCGCCCAGCAATTATCTTGACCCCGAAAAGGTGATATTTGCTATTTTCCAGTGGCTTACAGATTCCAGTCCTCGTCTGCGGTCGTCCGCCATCTCGGCGTCACGCATGGCTGCCTTCGACCTCCGGTCGGATTGTCAGCGAACGAACGCTTTATGAGGACGTCCTTGTCTGTCGAATAGAGGGTCGCTTCCCGCTACGCGTTGTATTTTGGGCGGCCGCGCGGACGCGGGCTCGGGTAGGCTATCAATCTCTTCTGCTTGACAGATGGGATGTCCCATCTGTCAACTCGATCAGGCGTAGGCGATCTCTCCAGCTGTTAATGAGCCGCGCAACGCTTATTGCTCGGGATGTCAATGCTGCCGCTGGGTCCGACCGATTTCGGCCCCTGGCGAAGCTCTCATCCGCCAGGTCAAAAAGATCAAGCCAATATGGACCAAAACATGATGGGGAAAACTCTATCCCCGCCAATTCATGCGAGACGCGACGCGGGATTTTTACTGACCGCTGTGCAATCCTCAGTCGTAACAACTCAAAAGGTTCAGAGATTCTCCGATGTATAAGCCTGGCGGCACAATCAAATCGCTCCTCGAAAAAATTGCGTCCCAGGATTACGTGTTGCCGGCAATCCAGCGCGAATTCGTTTGGTGGCCGGAACAAATCTGCGAGCTTTTTGACAGCCTCATGCAGGGATATCCCTTCGGCACGTTCCTCTTCTGGAAGATCGCCCAGGAGAGGCGCACGGAGTACAAGTTCTACGATTTTGTTCAACACTATCACGAACGCGACCGGTTTCATTGCGAACTATTGAAAAACCCGCCCGAGCGTGAGCTGATCGCTGTCCTTGATGGGCAACAGCGCATGACCGCGCTCAACGTCGGCCTGCGGGGTTCCTATGCTTGGAAAATGCCAGGCAAACGGTGGAGTTCAGATGCAGCATTTCCCAGCAGGCACCTGTATCTTGACCTCTTAAGCGAGGCCGATCTCGAAAGCGGTTACCGGTATCATTTCGAGTTCCTCACGGAAAACCAGGCCAAGAACCCACAACCCGGCACGGTATGGTTCCGATGTGGCCGGGTAGTGGAGGAGG
>NZ_JBFUAY010000366.1:0-3043 GCF_056406015.1 Rhizobium sp. P1_E1
CCCTATTTGCGTCGCCAGCAATGACACCGGGTCCGTCGAAGGCATCCACATCAAATGACGTGACGTCGCGGACGATTCCGGCAGGTTCAGTGCCGCCCATAGCAGCTAAGACCGCCGATCCCTTTGCACAGGCAGCCCTAAATATTCCCGTCGCACTACGGCGTCGGCTTGCTCGGCTTGCAACGTCGTCCTTCCTGGTCGCCGGCGACATTGCGAGCTATTTGATTGCCTATTTTGTTCTCCTCTCGGTTCTCCTCAGTGGTTCGGAGGGCACGATGGTGGAGCGTACATTCACGATCGCAGCATTCGCTGCCATTGTTCTTTACGCATCGGCCGGCCTCTATCCTGGATATCGGTTGCATGACCACGAACATCTGCGGCGACGCACCATAGCTGCCGTCAAGGTGGCTGTCCTGACGGCATTCGGAGCAATTATCCTGCCGGAGGGGGAACGACTGCTGCTTGCCGTTATTGGGTTCCTCGCTCTCGGGCTGATTGTTCAGCCACTTATGCATTGGCTTGCACGAGGCCTGTGTTGGAAACTTGGAATCTGGGGGGAGCGCGCGGTTGTCATAGGGGGGGGCAACCTTACTCCCGCTCTGGTGGCCCATTTCAACAACCACTGGCAGCATGGCATCAGGCCGGAGCCCTTTTTCTCTGATACTTTGGAGGCATTGCCCGATGGCGGGCCATCCATCGCCGTGATTGCGGGCGACACAGGCTCACTTGGACCCGATTTGGCGGCGATGCGTCGGAAGTTCGCCGAAGTCATTTTGCTGTCCGACACGCCGAGCCTCAAGGTAAGCGGATTGCGACCTGCGGATGTCGGCGGAGAGATCGGCATTCGCCTCACCACCGGTGGGAGTTCGGTCAACTCGGATCTGGTTCGCCGGATCCTCGATCTCGCCATCGCCATCCCGGCAATGATCGTGGTCGCGCCATTCATCGCGTTTGCAGCGGCCGCAATCTATGCCATCGATCCGGGCCCCGTCTTCTTCCGGCATACCAGGGAAGGACTGTCCGGCAAGCCGGTGCACGTCCTGAAATTGAGGACGATGTACCAAGATGCAGAACAGCGCCTTGAAGCACTATTCCGAGACAACCCTACCATGCGTGCCGAGTGGTTGAGCCACTTCAAGCTTAAGGACGATCCGCGCATCCTTCCGGTTATAGGACATATGCTGCGCGCTTCGAGCATCGACGAGCTCCCGCAATTGGCAAACATCATTGCCGGCCAGATGGCCATCGTCGGGCCGCGTCCGTTTCCAGAATATCACCTCCTGGCTATGGACGGCGAATTTCGAAACAAGCGCCGTTCCGTCACGCCCGGGCTCACGGGCCTTTGGCAAATATCCGAACGAAGCAATGCGGATATCGAGCTGCAGCAGCAACTCGACGAGTTCTACATCGACAACCGGTCCCTGTGGTTGGACTGCCAAATTCTTCTCAGCACAATCCCTGCGGTCTTCAAGCGCAGGGGAGCCTACTGACCATCCTCGTTGCCGCGAGGCAACCGTCAACAACGGAGCACACCAATGTACGGACAAAAGCGAATTATGGTAACCGGCGGCACCGGGTTTCTGGGATCATTCCTGTGCGAAAGGCTTTTGCGAGAGGGCAATGACGTCCTTTGCGTGGACAATTACTACACCGGTTCGCGCGACAATGTGCTGCATCTTCTGGACGATCCTCGCTTTGAGGTGCTCCGCCATGACATTACCTTCCCGCTCTATGTGGAGGTCGACGAGATCTATAACCTCGCCTGTCCGGCATCTCCGGTCCACTATCAGCACGACCCCGTGCAGACCGTGAAGACCAATGTGCATGGGGCCATCAATATGCTCGGCTTGGCAAAACGCACCAGGGCGAAGATCTTCCAGGCATCCACGAGCGAAGTATATGGCGATCCGGCAGTCCATCCTCAGCCCGAGGAGTATCGAGGCAGCGTCAATCCCATAGGACCGCGGGCATGTTATGACGAAGGCAAGCGGTGTGCCGAAACATTGTTCTTCGATTACCATCGTCAATATGGTGTGGAAATCCGCGTGGCGCGGATCTTCAATACTTACGGGCCGCGCATGCAGACCAATGACGGCCGCGTCGTCTCCAATTTCATCGTTCAGGCGCTTCAAAACGAGCCGATCACCATCTTCGGCAACGGCACGCAAACGCGCTCCTTCTGCTATGTAGACGATCTGATTGAGGGCTTCATCCGCCTGATGGGCACGCCGGCCGGCGTTACGGGTCCGATCAATCTCGGTAATCCGGGAGAATTCCAGGTCCGGGAACTGGCCGAAATGGTCATCGAGATGACGGGATCGAAATCAAGCATCGTTTACAAGCCTCTGCCGATTGACGATCCGACGCAGCGCAAGCCCGACATCAGCCGCGCAAAGCAGGAACTGGGCTGGCAGCCGACGGTGAACCTGCGACAGGGGCTCGAGAAAACGATCGCGTATTTCGAGTGGAAGCTTTCTGGCGGAGCCAAGAGCACACTTGGCGTCCAGTCCTCGCGAACGGCCTATACCCATCTGCCTACCCCGGCCGTCGGCCTTCCCGTTCAGGAAGCCGTATCAATCGGGCCGTGAACAGCAACGTCGATCATTGCAAGGCGAAGCTCGTGTTCTTTCGATGGGATGGTGCCGGAAACATGAATGTGCATAGCATACGAACAGGAGCCGCGCCTGCGGGTGCAAAACAGCGGTTGGGGCCCATCGTCTTTGCGGTCGATGCGGCCTACGCCGTTCCCTTGGCGACCGCCCTTAGATCGATCGCCGAGAATAACCGAAGCGCATGGCCCTTGATTATCCATGTCATTCATGAGGGAATAGGCGAAGAAACAAAGCGACTGATCTTTGAATCTCTGCCCGCAAATTCTGCAGTCATCCAGTGGCATCCCATCGCCACATTGTCCTTCGCAAGCGGATTTTCCACTCGTCCTGGCGTTTCGAAGATGACCTTCGCAAGGATCCTTCTTCCGCAATTCCTTCCGCAGACCTGCAACCGGGCTCTGTATCTGGATGGCGACATCCTGGTCCTGACT
>NZ_JBFUAY010000367.1:0-3033 GCF_056406015.1 Rhizobium sp. P1_E1
GGGTTGATGACCGCGCTGACGCTCGCGCATGAACCTTCCGTGATCGTCACTCGCGCGGCCCTTGGCGCGGAAACATCGAGCGCCTGGGCGCAGGGCGGCATCGCCGCCGGTGTCGGCGCCGACGATAGCGCGGCACTGCATCTTGCCGATACGCTTGCCGCCGGCGACGGGCTCTGCGATCCGGCCATTGCCGCCGACATCATCGCCGAGGCGCCGGCAGCGATTGCCGCGCTGGAGCAAGCCGGCGTGCGTTTCGACCGGAATACCGCAGGAGACCTCTCGCTCGGGCTGGAGGCGGCCCATAATCGCCGCCGCATCGTCCATGCCGAAGGCGATGGCTCGGGTGCGGCGATCATCGCCGCGCTGATCCAGGCGGTGATGAAAACRCCGGCTATATCAGTGCTCGAAGGCTTCGAGGCGCGGCGGATTGTGATGGATGGCGAGCAGGTCGCCGGCCTGCTCTGCGCGACCGCGAATGGCGCCGCCATTCTGCCCACTTCACGGGTGGTGCTCGCCACCGGCGGCATTGGCGGGCTTTACGACGCGACCACCAATCCGATGGGCAATTTTGGCCAGGGGATCGCGCTCGCAGCAAGGGCCGGTGCCGCGCTCGCCGATATGGAATTCGTCCAGTTCCATCCAACTGCACTCGATTCACGCCGCAGGCCGCTGGCGCTCATCAGCGAGGCAGTGCGCGGGGAGGGGGCTTTGCTCGTCAACGAACGCGGCGAACGGTTCATGGCCCGCATTCCAGGGGCCGAGCTTGCACCGCGTGACGTGGTGGCGCGGGCGATCAGCGCCGAAATCGCCCGCGGCGGACGAGTCTTTCTCGATGCCCGCGATGCTCTCGGCAGCCGCTTTGCCGCTCGCTTTCCTGTCATCTCGAGCCTTTGCGGCGAGGCCGGCATCGATCCGGCGAGAGACCTCATTCCTGTGCGCCCGGCCGTTCACTATCACATGGGCGGCGTGGCCACGGATGCAAATGGCCGCAGCTCGCTTCCCGGTCTCTGGGTCGCCGGAGAGGCGGCCTCGACCGGCCTGCACGGCGCAAACCGGCTTGCCAGCAATTCGCTGCTGGAGGCGGCTGTCATGGGCATGCGGGCTGCACGCGACATTTCGGGCATGCCGGCAAGTGGTGCCGGCACTATCTCCGCCGGGAGTCTCCCGGCGCCGACCGATGCGTCATTGGTGCGGCCGATCGTCTCGCGCCATCTCGGCGTGTTGCGCAATGCCGGCGCCATTCATGGCGCGATCGCCTCCCTGCTGCCGCTGGCCGAAGGCAACGGCACTGCCGCCGATCCGGCTATCGTCGCGCTGCTGATCGCCGTCTTTGCCAGCCTGCGAATGGAATCGCGCGGTGCCCATGCCCGCACCGACTTTCCGCTGAAGCTCGCCAATGCCAACCGGCGCCAGATGCACCTTTCCCAAGCGCTGGAGATCGCCCGCGCGACGCCGCCCTATGCCCTTGCAAGGAGTGCCTGAGATGAGCCTTGTTCCCCTTCCGCGCCTGATCGTCGAACCCTTGGTGCGGGCCGCCCTTCTCGAAGATCTCGGTCTTGCCGGCGATATCACCTCGGCATCGGTTATCCCTCGCGATCACCACTCGACGGTGGTGATCGCGGCCCGCCAGCCGGGCGTGATTGCCGGTCTCGATGCGGCCGAACTCGCCTTCGCTCTCGTCGATCCAGAGATCGTCATGCGCCGCCATCTCCAGGATGGCGACGCGGTCAAGCCCGGCGACGTGATCGCCACCATCGAAGGCCCCTCGCGTGGCCTGCTGAGCGCCGAGCGCACCGCGCTGAATTTCCTCGGTCACCTCTCTGGCATCGCCACAGTGACGGCAGGTATCGCCGCCGCCATCAGGGGCACCAAGGCTTCCGTCGCCTGCACGCGCAAGACGACGCCGGGCCTCAGGGCGCTGGAGAAATATGCGGTGCGAGCCGGTGGCGGCATGAATCACCGTTTCGCGCTTTATGACGCAGTGCTGATCAAGGACAATCACGTCGCCATCGCCGGTGGGGTCGCTGAAGCGATCCGCCGGGCGCGGGCAGGCGTCGGCCATATGGTGAAGATCGAGGTCGAAGTGGACACCCTCGATCAGCTGCAAGAAGCGATGGACATCGGCGTCGACGCCGTTCTGCTCGACAACATGACGCCCGATCAGCTGCGCGAAGCCGTCGCTATCGTCGCCGGCCGAGCCATCACCGAAGCATCCGGGCGCGTCACGCCGATTACGGCCGCCGCAATCGCTGCTTCCGGTGTCGACCTCATTTCCGTCGGCTGGCTGACACACAGCGCCCCGGTGCTGGATATCGGGCTCGATTTCGTCGAGGCCGCGGCCGCAACAGGGGTTAGCCCGAAACGGATTGCACAGGCGCTGTGATCCCTCAAGCCTGCTTCGGCTGGGCTTCTTTGTCGCTGTCGAATTCCAGCAGTTCGATCATGACGCCGAGATCGGGCACCGTGTCGTAATAGGCATAGCGCCCGTGGCCACCGTCGAATTCGCCACGCTGGAGCAGACGGTGGCCCTTGTCTTCGAGATAGCGATTTCGCTTGGTAAGATTCCTCGTCTTGAAGGCGATGTGGTGACAGCCCGGCCCTTTCTCCTCCAGCAGGTCACGCCAGGCGCTTTTCTCCGGGCCGGGCTGCAGGAACTCGACATCGATATTGCCGAACTTGAACATGATGATGCGGCAGCCGACCTCGGCGGGCTTGCCGTTGTAGATCGCCTTCGCCTCATCCGGCTCGGCGGCTTTGCCTTCTGCCGGAACCGGCTTGCCGGTCAGTTCCGAGAACCAGGCAGCGGATTTCTGCACATCGTCGGTCACGAAGCAGATCTGCATGACGGCATCTTCTTCAAGCAAACGCTTGTCCATCGGTATTCCTTTCTGCAATGGGGTGGGGACGGCCCGCCGTTTCGGAAACGGACCGCCCCTTCGGGAGAAACCTCGAGCCGCTCTAGAGCAATTCCAGGAAAAGTGCGAAGCGGTTTTCCGTCCGGAATTGCGTAAAAACAAAAGGATAGAGCAGTTC
>NZ_JBFUAY010000368.1:0-2993 GCF_056406015.1 Rhizobium sp. P1_E1
CTCGCAGGCCGATACTTGCCAGAGAGGTAGGCGTGAATACGTTGAACGCGTTGGGTGTTTTCGGGCGTCCCGGGCTTCAGGTTATCGGGGGCTATGTGCATCGCGACGAGCGACAGGAATTCTTCGTCAGTGAGTTCAGCAAAGCTCTTGCCAAAATATGCCTGTGCGGCGGCCGCATAACCATGAACAGGCTGGCCATTCTTGCTGCCCAGGTAGCAGATATTCAGGAACAGCTGCATTTGATCGTTTTTGGAAACCAGCGAATCCAAAGCGTATTGCGCGATCAGCGTCTGGCGAACTTTGGCGATACCTTGCTTGAACCCGTCCGGGAAGTAAATGAGCTTGACCAAACCTTGCGTGATGGTCGTCATTCCTGCGCCTGGGGTTTCAAGATCGACGCCGTGATGCCGGGTGAACGCCGGGTCTTCGATTGCCAACAACATCGCTTGCCTGTCTTTCGACAAGTCTGTGGGTTTCAGCTGCGCCCCAAAGCGCTTCCAGGTTTCGGAAACCAGAGATGGTGTTGCAACTCTGGCAGCCCTCACTTCGTTGGCGTAGTAGCTGGCTGCGAGAACCAGGGCAAGTGCACCTGCACCTGAGAGCCCCAGGATCGTGCGAATGACTGCTTGACCGATCTTCATGTTGTGGCTGATCTCGGAGGGTGATGTGCGAGGGAATTCGTGACGCCTAACGCGACGTTGACTGGCGACCCGGCAAAGCTGCGACCGAAGGGAGCGAACGCCGCTGGGCGTCCGTTTCGAACGACAGATTATGTCGCAACGGCCTCAAAGAATGCTCTCCGGCCGATCCGCGTATCGGCTCATGAATAGACGAAATGTTGGGGTCATCTGTTCCCCACCCTCGTCTGAGGCTGTGACGCGGTACACCGGGGCGAGTTGATTCCGGTCGCTCGTAAGTCGGACGGCGTAGAGCCAACTGTTCATAAGATGATCAACGAACACGAAGCAGTCGGGATACGAGAAGCGATCCGGATAGATGACACCGCCTGAATCATCCAGTTCGTCTTTCACGGGCCTGATCTCCGCCAACGGCCAAAAGCGGAAATACACATCATCCATCTCATGGCCAGTTCCGTTTTCAGCAACGAAATAGGCTCGAACATCCTCAGGCAAAGCTACTTCGTACCGGCGCTCAAATTCCGCAATCGCTTCCTCAGTTGCGCCAGCGCTTACGCCCACTCCAGCGTCGCGCCATTGCTTGTGCACGCGCTGCCAGAGATTGCCGACGTCAGGAGGCGGTGGCGTTTGCGACATAACGTAAAGATGACCGGACCATCAACAATTGCGGCGAAGCCGCATCCTGTCGTTGTGGGTGTGCGTCGATTGATATGTTAGACGGCATCTCCCGTGTCCTTGCCGCCTTCAGACGGCGCGCTCCGCAATTCGGTTGAGCTTCGGCCATTTCGGCCAATATCGAACGGCAACACTGTCCCTGGCGTGAAAGCTATAGCGGGTCGTCTGCTTCCCCGCTTGAATCTGAGGCGCACCGGAGGTCGAAGTAGCTGTGAACTCATAAAACACAACGTACACGTCACTCCTCTCTACTGAACGTACCACTGCACCTTTCGTGCTGCGGCCCCAGCGCTCGAGCACATACGACGCGACAGCGCGAAGGCACAACGACCCGACCACCGCGAGCCCAATTGCGATACCTCCGAGGAACTGCCATGTGCYATCGAAACCCATGCTGATGCCTTCTAGCGTTTGACATGAAAGGCGCGTCAAAGGACGCACGAAGCGACCTCTGGAGGGTCCGCCCGGCGGAAGAGTCATGTGTCATTTCGGCGACCCCTCCTCTTGAGCAATGACCTTTTCGACGAGAGGAAGCGCCAGCATTCGCGCCCGGTGATCGAGGATTCGGGGAAGGCGGGAGAGGTCCACCCCGTCACCCTCCAGCCAACGGGCAAGGGTTAGAAGATACAGATCTGACACAGAAAAATCCTCTCCCAGAACCCACGGCCCACGCAAATACTCACTCTCAATAAGTGAGAAGGCATCACCCACAGATTGAGGAACCTTCCTTCGCATGGCGTCCCACGCTTCAGGTTCGTCTGCCCATCTGTGACCTCGCATTCGGTGGGCGTGGGCGACATGAACCGTGGAGCACAAATAGCTGTTGAAAGCGTTCATCTCCGCAAACCGAAACGTGTCATCAAGCGGAGCCAGATGCGCGTCCGGGTACGTCTGGGCGATGAACATGAGCATGGCCGGTGTTTCCGTCAAAACCCCGCGTGYAGTCACCAGCGCTGGAACCCGGCCCTTCGGATTGACCTTCAGATAGCCGGCCGCCCGTTGTTCGTTCTTCGAAAAGTCGATCCGTACCAGTTCGTACTCTGCATTTGCATGAGCCAGCGCCAGATGCGTTGCCAGCGCACAAGTATTGGGGGTGTAGTAAAGCGTGAGCATGTGACCTCTCAATTTTGAATTGACGATGCAAGGAAGTGCTTCAAGTGACGCCTAACGTTGAAGTTGACCGGCTTCAGCCAACAACTCGATTGCCCCCGTGTGCCCCTGGCTTGCCGCCGCCGTCAACCACCGGAGAGCCTCGGTTGTGTTCTCCGGGAACTGCAGAAGGTGCTGGCCGAGTTTCCACTGGGATGAATCCAGCCCCGCCTCCGCACATTCACGGAGAAGGCGGACGGCAGCCAAGACGTCCTGACTTGTGCCCATGCCGTGATACGTGAAGCTCGCAACCCAATGCTTTGCCTCCAACAGGCCGCCGGCGGCAGCTTTCTTGTACCAGACCAGTGCTTCGACCGGGTTCCTGGGCGAGCTTTCGTCCGCCAAGTGACCAAGATAAAACTCTGCCTCGTGGTCCCCATCTCCGGCGAGTTCGAGCAGCCGTTCCCGCGCCTCTTCGGGCGCCAGATCGTAATAAATGTCCTCGGCGGCCGTCACGTGATGCCTAACGTAGAGGGTGACCGGACCACAACATTTGCAGCGGAGCCGCCTCTTGCAGTTGCGGATCCGCGT
>NZ_JBFUAY010000369.1:0-2990 GCF_056406015.1 Rhizobium sp. P1_E1
CCTCCGAAATCGAAATCGCGGCGATGGGCGCCGAATATGCGGCAGGAAGCTATACCTCCTTCCCCTATTTCATGTCGATCGACACACCGGCAAACAAGAGCTTCATCGACCGCTTCAGGACGTTCGTCAACGATCCAAAAGCCGTTACTTACCATTCACTCGAAGCCGCCTATTTCCAGGTCTTCCTGTGGAAGCAGGCCGTCGAAAAATCCGGCGATCTTTCTGCGGAGGCGATCAGGGCCGGCATTCGCGGCCAAACCTACGAAGCACCCGGCGGCAAGGTGACCACCGATCCCGATAACCTGCATTGCTGGCTGACGCCGCGCATCGGGCAATGGCAGGCGGACGGCCAGAGCAAGGTGGTGAACGCCTACCCGGCCCCGATCAAGCCCCTGCCCTATTCGGCCTATGGCGAGACGGAGAGCAATCTATTCTGCACCAGCAACGGTCTCGACGCCGCAAAGCTCAAGGGCTGACCCCTTCCCCGCGACGTCCCGCCATCCATGGATGGCGGGATCATCTCTCGGTAAGGCCGGCCTCCCCTCTTCTTCCGCAAGCTGCCATCCGGATGGGCAAGGCGCAGGAGAGTTCGGCCCGCCCTTCTCACGAACGGTGGCGTTATGCTCGACATTCTCTTTATCGGCCTCAGTCTCGCCTCGATCCTTCTTTTGGTCGCGCTTGGCCTTGCCATCACCTACGGCGCCATGGGCGTCATCAACATGGCCCATGGCGAAATGGTCATGATCGGCGCCTATGTCGCCGTCCTCTCCGGCATCTGGCTAAAAGCAAGCCTTCTCTTCGCGATCCCTCTGGCCTTCGTCGTCACGGCCCTGCTCGGCCTGCTGATCGAGCGGGTGGTCGTCCGGCGACTCTACGGCCGTCTGCTGGACACGCTTCTCGCCACCTGGGGAATAGCCATCCTTTTGCAGCAGGCCGTGCGGCTCGAGTTCGRCCTGTCCTTTTTCGACATTCACGTCGAAGGCCTGGGGGCCGGCCTGCAGAACGTCGCCGTGCCTGTCTACCTGCAGGGCACGTTCAGGCTCGCCGGCGCTGATATCAACGCCTACCGCGCCTTCATCATCGCCGTTGCCGCCGCGCTGACACTGGCGACATGGTTCATCCTCTACCGGACGGCGGCCGGCATGCAGGTCCGCGCCATCATCCGGAACCCGAAAATGGCCGCAGCCTGCGGCATCGACGTGAAACGCGTCAACGCCATGACCTTCGCGTTCGGGTCGGGCCTTGCCGGCGTCGCCGGCGTGATGATGTCCGGCTTCAAGACCGTCTTTCCCGACATGGGCACGACGATGGTCGTCGACGGCTTCATGGTCGTGGTGACCGGCGGGGTCGGCAGCCTTTTCGGCACCATCCTCTCCTCAGRCCTGCTCGGCGAGATCAATGCCCTGGTGGCCATCGGTACGAACGACATCCTGGCGCGCGCCGTCGTGTTCGGCGTCGTCATCTTCGTCATCCTCGTCAAGCCCAGCGGGCTGTTCTCGTTCAAGGGACGCTGACATGAGAATTGAACGGAAATTCCAGATCGCGGCTTATGTGCTTTTCATCGCGGTGATCTTTGCAGCCCCCGTTTTCGGCGACGAATTCTGGCTGAATCGCATTTCGAAATACCTGGTCTACGGAATGCTGGGCGTCGCCATCGCGCTCACATGGGGATATGCCGGTATTCTCAATCTCGGCCAGGGACTGTTTTTCGGCCTGGGCGCCTACATGCTGGCCATGTCGTTGAAGCTGTCGAGCCTGACCAGTCTCCAACAGGGTTCCGACAAGCCGGTTCCGGATTTCATGCTCTGGAATGCCGAGCCCGGCGCGCCGACGGAACTTTGCTGCATCAACAAGGGCTCATTCCTCTGGCTTCCCTTTCAAAGCCAGTCGGTGGGTCTTGTGCTCGGCATCGCGCTTCCGGTGGTGATTGCCGGCGCACTCGGTATGCTGGTTTTCCGCAAGCGCATTTCCGGCGTTTTCGTCTCGATCATCACGCTGGCGCTCGTTCTGCTCGTCCGCCTCGTCATGGTCGATGCGCAGCCGGTGACGAACGGCTTCAACGGCCTGACGGATCTCGGCTGGCTCACGATCGGCGGCGTCGAATTCGATCCCTACAGCCGGGCGACCTATTATCTATGCGCCGTAAGCCTGTCGCTGACACTCATCTGTGCGCGTCTTATCGTGGAAACCAGAGCGGGCATGATCCTGCAGGCGATCCGCGATGACCAGGTGCGCGCCCGGTATCTCGGCTTCGACGTCTCGCTCTACCAGGTCTTCTTCTTTGTCATTTCGGCAGGGATCGCCGGCGTTGCCGGCATGCTCTACGTCGTCGTCGCGGAGTTTGCCTCTCCGACCTTCATGGATCTGTCCTTCTCCGTGACGATGGTCGTCTGGGCTGCCGTCGGCGGCCGCTCGTCTCTGCTTGGCGCCTGCATCGGCGCAATTCTGATCAACATGATCGAAGCGGAGGTCAGCGAGACCGAGGCGCTGGTCGAGGCGTGGAAAGCGATCATCGGTCTGATCTTCGTGCTGGTCGTTCTGTTCATGCCGCGCGGCCTTGGCGGCGTCGCGCATGACGTGCTGCGGTGGTTCGTCCGCCGGCGCAAACCAGCTGAGGCCCTTCCGGCCCTGCCGCGGCAAAGCGAGGCATTGTGATATGAGTGCCATTGCATTGACCATCGACGGTCTCGGCGTCGATTTCGGCGGTTTCCGCGCCGTCAACAATGTCAGCATCACCGTCTTCGACGGCGAGTTACGTGTGCTGCTTGGCGCAAACGGCGCCGGTAAGACGACCTTGATGGATCTGGTGAGCGGCAAGACGCGCAGCACCCAGGGCAGGGTCTTCGTCTACGACACCGACATCACCAACTGGCCCGAACACCGCATCGCACGCGCCGGCATAGGCCGGAAATTCCAGATCCCCAGCGTCTTTCGGGACCTTACCGTGCGACAGAATCTGGAGGTCGCCAATTGCCGCAATCCTTCGGTAC
>NZ_JBFUAY010000370.1:0-2988 GCF_056406015.1 Rhizobium sp. P1_E1
CATTCATCCTGCTGATGAGCATGCTGACGCTGATAGGCACACTGATTTCGGATCTGCTGCTTGCCTGGCTTGATCCACGCATTCGCAACGGCTGAAGGACGATAGATATGACCGATCAAGCCATCGCGCTACAGCCTGAACTGATCCAGAATTCCGACGCGGTCGCCGGCCAGTGGAAGCTTATCTGGCGGCGCTTCCGTCGCCATCGCCTGGCGCTGGCGGCAGGCGTCGTCATCTTTTTGATCTACCTGGTCGCCCTGTTTGCCGAGGTTCTCGCCCCGGTTTCATCGCAGACCTACGATTCCCGCTACACCTATGCGCCGCCGCAGCAGATCAAGTTCGCCGGCTACGACGCGGCCGGGCAGTTTCATCCGCTCTACGTCAACGGTTATTCGATGAAGGTTGACCCGATCGCGCTCAGCCGCAATTACGTGCCCGATCCGGCCGTCGTCATCCCCCTCGGCTTCTTCGTCAAGGGAGAACCCTACCGGCTCTGGGGGCTGTTCGATTTCGACCGGCACCTGATCGGCCCGATCGAGATGGGCAAACCATTCTACCTGTTCGGCGCCGACCGGCTGGGTCGCGACGTCTTCAGCCGGACAGTCCACGGCACGCGCGTGTCTATGTCCGTCGGACTGATCGGCGTCGCAATCAGCCTCATCCTCGGCATCATCCTGGGCGGCATCTCGGGGCTCTACGGCGGCTGGGTGGACGACGTGATCCAGCGCTCCATCGAACTCATCAACTCTATCCCGACCATTCCCCTGTGGATGGGCCTTGCGGCTGCCGTTCCGATCAGCGCCGATCCGATCCTGGTCTATCTCTGGATCACCATCATCCTGTCGCTGATCGGCTGGACCGACCTGGCGCGGGTGGTGCGCGGGCGCTTCCTGTCGCTCAAGACGGAAGACTTCGTCATCGCCGCCCGTCTCGATGGCTGCTCGCAGATGCGCATCATCTGGCGGCACATGGTTCCGTCCTTCATGAGCCACATCATCGCCTCGGTGACGCTCGCCATCCCGACGATGATCCTCGCAGAAACCGCGCTCTCCTTCCTCGGCATCGGCCTGCGCCCGCCGGTGGTGAGCTGGGGCGTGCTGCTTCAGGAGGCACAGAACATTCTCGCCGTCTCGAGCGCACCCTGGCTGTTTCTTCCCGGTCTCGCGGTGATCGTCACCGTGCTCGCCCTCAATTTCCTCGGTGATGGATTACGCGATGCTGCAGATCCCTATGAATACTGATCCCAATTTTGCCGCAGCCGGCGGCCGGCACGGGGATCGTGACCCGCTGATCGAGGTCGTTGATCTCAGGACCCATTTCTTCGGTGGTGCGGGCACGATCAAGGCGGTCGACGGCGTCTCCTTTTCCATCCCACGCGGCAAGACGGTCTGCGTCGTCGGCGAATCCGGTTCGGGCAAGAGCATCACCGGCCGCTCGATCCTCAACCAGGTTCCGCGGGGAGGGCGGATCGTCTCGGGCGCAATCCGCTACCGGCCCGATCCGGCAGCACCCTCGATCGACCTGGCGGCGCTCGATCCGCGCGGCCACGACATGCGGGCGATCCGCGGCGCCCAGATCGGCCTGATCAGCCAGGAGCCGATGGCCGCCCTTTCCCCCGTTCATACTATCGGCAACCAGATGGTGGAAGTGATCCGCCTGCATCTGAAGATGGGAAAGAAGGAGGCGCGCGAACATGCCATCGAGACATTGGCTCTGGTCGGCATTCCGCGGCCGGCCGAGCGCATGGAAAGTTATGCCTTCCAGTTTTCCGGCGGCATGCGCCAGCGCGTCTGCATCGCCTTGGCGCTCGCCTGCCGCCCCAGACTGCTGATCGCCGACGAGCCGACCACGGCACTCGATGTGACCACCCAGGCCAATATCCTCGATCTCCTGGCCTCRCTGCAGGCCGAATTCGGGCTCTCGGTGCTGTTCGTGACCCATGATCTCGGCGTGGTGGCCGAGATCGCCGACGAGGTCGTCGTCATGTATGTCGGCCGGGTCGTGGAAGCAGGCAATGTTGACACGATCTTCCACGCACCGGCGCATCCCTACACCAAGGCGCTGCTGCAATCGGTGCCACGCATGCATGGGCAACCCACCGAACGGCTCGCGATCATCGATGGCATGGTGCCCTCGCGTTTCAACCGGCCCCAGGGCTGCAGCTTTCATCCCCGATGCAAAGAGGCGAGGGCGGGCCTGTGCGACCAAAAGGATCCGCAGCCCATCGCCATCGGCGACGGGCATGTCGCCAGCTGTCTGCTTTACGAAGGAAGACAATGATGGCGGATCTCATGAAGCAACCAAGCCCACTGCTCGAACTCAACGATCTCAGGATGCATTTCCCCATTCGCAAGGGCGCATTCCGGCGTGTGGTCGGACACGTCAAGGCGGTCGACGGCGTTTCGCTTCGCGTCCAGGATGGCGAAACACTTGGTATTGTCGGGGAGTCCGGCTGCGGCAAGTCCACGCTTGCCCGCACGGTGCTGCGCATCTATCAGCCGACGAGCGGCGAAATCCGCTATCGCAGCCGCAGTGGCGGCACGGTCGATCTCGCGGCGTTGTCGGGTTCTGCCCTCGACGAAGTCCATCGCGACCTGCGCATCGTGTTTCAGGACCCCCAATCTTCGCTCAATCCGCGCCTTCCTGTCATCGACATCATCGGCGAGGTGCTTGGCGTCAACGGCATCGCCAAGGGCCGGGAGCTTGAGCACCGGGTCGCCGACCTCATGCAGAGCGTCGGACTGCGGCCCGAATACATGCACCGTTATCCCCATGCTTTCTCCGGCGGCGAGCGCCAGCGCATCAGCATCGCCAGGGCGCTGGCCTCCAATCCGCGGCTGGTGATCGCCGATGAGGCCGTTTCGGCGCTCGATGTCAGTGTGCAGGCACAAACCATCAACCTCCTGCAGGACCTGCAGGAGCAGTTCGGTCTGACCTATCTCTTCGTCGCCCACGACCTCTCGGTCGTCCGGCACATCTCGGATAACA
>NZ_JBFUAY010000371.1:0-2922 GCF_056406015.1 Rhizobium sp. P1_E1
GGGAAACCCATGTATTTGGTGAACATCAGTATCGACACCTTCCAGGGGGCAGTTCAGGAATCCCCATACCCGTTATCCTCGACCTCTGGGCTGAAGGGTGCGGTCCATGCGACACGATGGCTCAGATCCTCGAAGAAATTGCCGTCGACATGAAAGGCAGAATCAAAGTAGCTAAGCTGGATCTCGGTGAGAACCCAGAACTCGCCGCGCAATTCATTCCGATCCTTGTTTTCTTTAAGGGGGGCGAAGTCATCGATTTCTTTTTCGACGCCCCGCAGAAGTCCGCTATTGTGAAGTGGGTACACGGACGTTGCTGACTCGTGAAGCACAAGTCGGGGAAGCCGTAGGCGAGGGTCGATGCGGGAGGCAGAGGCGGGCCGATCGTATGGGCGTTGAAGGTCCTCAATAGGGAGCAGAGGCTGGATTGGCAACTCATGTTTGCAATCGTCAGCCCCCGAAGGCGGCTGTATCAATGGGGTGCTCCACCGGTTGCCAGGGACACTGGGGCACAGGCGAAGTCACGCCGCGCTCGTCCTGCCAAACTCAGATCGCCAACGATCCGAGCATCGACGCGGAGCTGCAGTGCTTGTCACTGATCAGGTTGACTCGCGTTCATCCGTTCTCTTTCGAACAATGATTGGATGGCCGTCGCACAAGCTCTATTGAGAAAGCAGGCGCGGAACTGGAAAGTCTAGTACTTTGTCCGTGTATCTTTCGACCACGGCGCTAAACGGCGTGCCGTCCTGAAGTTTCAGTACGGCACGATGTTCGAGCAGGAACGGCGGCAGGGTAAGGGAACCTGTTTCATGCGTTATTAAACCGTCCATGTCCCAGCTTTCGGATAGAGGGGACCAGAGCAACTTGGCAGACAGGTTTGTGCGAGTGAAATTGAGAGCCTGAACGGCTCTGCCAAACGCGATATCGCTGGTATTCAACGCCTGATTCATCTCTGCAGTTAATTTTGCAGGTACATACCAATTGTCGGCTTCGGACAAGACGCGGTCGCCGCAGACCAGGCGGACGCGGCGATAAGCGATCAACTCACCGGGTCCGACGGTCAGAAGTTCACGGATGTGCTCATCGGCCGGCTTGTCTTGCCCTCCCACACGCTGAGCTACAATCTTAGAACCTTCCGGTGCGAGCTTGTGCGCGGCGCACCAGCGATCAAGGGTCAACGTAGCACTGGCGTTACTCAGGAGATTGGCATTCAAGGTCTGAAGGACCGCAAGCGCTTCTACTCGAGATCCCGGCGTGTTCAGCCACTGAGACCGTATGGACGATTCTTGCGAAAAAGCAATCTGCGTGCCCAGCACCATGCCGGCCGCTGCAAGTGCGGCGATGCGAATGCATTTCAAAGAGGATAATAAAACTGAAAATGAACTCCTTTTCTGCGGTAATTTGATGGGAGAAACCTGCGGGTCAAATTTCTGATTTTGGCAGGCGAGCATATATGCTTCCTGCAGCACTATTTTGAACTGCGCCTTGCGTGTACCGGATAAGGGTGGGGTTCTCGATTGACTTCTTACCATCTCTCGATGTCCCCGCCTTAGTTGCACCTGTGAAGCCTTTGCGCCGCTGTGCTTCGCTTGCGTCGCATCGATATCGTCCATGACAGCCTCCACCCCGCCCGCCGAGCTATTGTTGGAGTTTGCAAACGTTGGCGACTGCGTCGTCGATTTCGCCATGGAATTTGGAAACAAGACTGAATATTAAATCGGGAACGTGGCGGCCAGTCCGAGCTCTCCCAGTTCTATACATCGTAATTCTCACCTACGAGTTTTAGCGCCTTTGTCGTCCTCCTCGCCCTTTGCGAAATGTTCGAGTCGCTGGATTGGATAAAATAGGTCGCAACCGTAAGCCCAATCCAAGAGCAATTGTTGAAAAATGGTCTTCTTCTTCGACACAGAGTCCTTCTGCCGGTGGTCGACGGACGCTACCCCCAGGCGCGAGCCGGCAAGGTACTTGTCTGATTTCTTTTTCCGCTCCATGTCATCGTGGTCCTTGTGTAAACCTACCGGCGATGATGTCTCCTGCAAGGGTCAGCATTCATAGGAAAAGGATTGTCCCGTTGCGATATCGTTAGCCGAGTGGCAGGACATTTGATGAAATCGATAAATTAAGCAACGCACTTCTTCGGATATATTTTTTACTATAACGCCAATTATCCAATATAATACTTTATACTCGTGAGAAAACAGTAAGCTATAAGAATACAATTCTGAATATATTATTATATATATCGCACTTCGTTGCTTTGGCTCCAACCGTCATCGCCACTTTGTCCGCCACCGCTCTACGGCTGGAGCAATCAGCTGCACGATATGGAGCGCCCACCCAGTCTCCGAGTCGTGGAGGAAATGCTCCCGGCCCAGGGCATCCTGGTCAGCCATGAAATGGCGCGGCAGACGGATAGCTGCCGACGACGCTAGAAGGGCAACCTCGCGTTCTCCTTGACTTCTTTCATCACGAAGAAAGTGCGCGTCTGGCGCACGCCAGGCAGGGCGATCAGCTTCTGGCCATGCAGCTTGTTGAAATCGGCCATGTCACGGACGCGGATTTTCAGGAGGTAATCGAAATCTCCGGCCACCAGACTGCAGTCCAGCACTTCCTTCAGCTGCATGACAGCGCCCTCGAAGGCGCCAAAGCTCTCAGGTGTGGAGCGATCCAATACGACGCCAACCATCACCATCGCGCCGAGGCCGACGGCGCTCGGCGCGACCTCCGCCCGAACGCCGGTGATGTAGCCCTCCTCGAAAAGGCGCTGAGTTCGCCTGTGGCAAGTCGCAGCGCTGACATTCACGCGCTCGGCAAGATCGGCATTGCTGAGCCGGCCCTCCGATTGAAGGGCGCGCAAAATCTTGAGGTCTATTCCGTCGAAATTCTCTGTGGAAGAAACTTTCATTTTGGATCTCACAGTTGAAG
>NZ_JBFUAY010000372.1:0-2915 GCF_056406015.1 Rhizobium sp. P1_E1
GGATGCGGAGTGCCGCGGTTGAGCGCCAGCGGCGGCGGGAGGACCGATCTGCGACCGGTTTTCCTTCCCTTTCCCCTTCTCCTTTCCCAACTTCTTCTGATAAGCGCTCTGCTACAGAGCTCGGAATCTGGGTTGAGCGGGAACAAAAAAATGGGCCGTCGGAAGAACCGAGGCCCATGAAGTGTGAAGGTTATTTAACCTCCAGAGGGGAACAGCTGTTGCGGCGGCACTGGGAGGAGACCGCCATGTGCATCAGCTGTGTGCACTATGATGATATTTTGATCAGATGGAAACCATTTATTGTGCAATGCACCTATGCATATGCTGCACTGCTTCCAAAATCAGGCTGCCTCCCTGGTAGGGGCACCTGCTTCGCACGCCTCGGCTGCGAGCTCGGCCTCAACCTCCCGGAGCTGGCGACGCTTTTCGGCCAGCTCACTCGCGAAGGCAAAATCGCCACCCTGACGGGACTGGTAGGAAGCAAGACGCCGGCGCGCTTCCTCCAGCCGCTGGCGATAGCGTTCCCGCTCCCGTCGAAATCATCCAACGCATGCTCGAGGCGGGAGACGGCGCCGAGCGGCGTCACCGTGACGGCGAGATCGATCTCGTAGTCCGCGCCCGTGCGCTGAAGCATGGTGGTGTAGCGATAACCGTCAGACTTGCCGAAGCGCTTGCCATCGTAGACGAGTTCGAAGCCACCAATGGAGGCGATGACGATCTCATACTCCTGTTGAAGCTGGACGAGGGTGAGGATTTCCTTCATCAGCGGGGCTTGTCGCAAACTTCCACAGAGGCCGCGGCTATCCCCTGAAGGACGCTATTTTCATGTTTTGTTAACCTTTATAAGTCCGAAGAGGCGCGCAACCAAATTGTTTTGCTCGTTGATCGTCCAGCCGCCGGAAAAGCCGAAGCCTTTTCTCAACCACAGTATCGGCTCGAAACCGGCAATCGTTCGCCGCGCCRTGTTGAAGGATTGGAAGCCGCCGATCTTCGGCATGTTCTTTTTCACACGGAAATGATCGCTCTCAATGCCTTGTTGCAGGTGCTTGGTCGCATAGTGCACGGGGGCGGGCTGTAGGAGCCCGTCTTCAACCGAAGCTTTGATCGCCGACGGGAAGGTATTGGCACCATCTGTGCAGATCTTGTTCGGCGACAGTAAGGGTTGATCTTTCAGCGTCTTGCGGAAGAACCGCTTGGCGGCTTCGAGATCTCGCTTTGCAGAAAGCAGGAAATCCACCGGGTTGCCATGCTTATCGATGGCTCGGTACAGATAGCGCCATTTGACGCGGATCTTAACGTAGGTCTCGTCAATCCGAACCGATCCGCAATGCGGCCGGCGAAACTGGCGAAGACGCTTCTCGATCATCGGCGCATAGCTCAATACCCAGCGGTTGATCGTGCTAYGATCCCTCGAAGCCGCGCTCTTCGAACATTTCTTCCAGATCWCGATAGCTCAGGGGATATCTCAAATACCAGGTGACCGCMTGTACGATCAGCCATGCCTCGAAATGCCTGCCTTTGAAATCATCCTTCGACTGCCGYTTCAGCTTTTCGGCAATAGCATTYAGAATCATCCGYACGCTCCACAACATTTGGAGCGGAAATTTCTCCTCCGACGGTCAACATACCGTTAAGCGCAAAAATTTGCGACAGGCCCCTCTTTAACGTTCCCCGCCACGATATTCCATCCACCCACCATCGAGAACTGCGAGCAACTGCCATGCAAGCATGGCGCCAAATCGCCCGCCTTCACGCCGAATGAACCAAAGCCTCACTCCCAGATCTTGTTTTCACAGCCTTAAGTTTACGGTGCCAGCCCTTCTGTAGGATGCCCCTACTGAATCCCACCTTCGCTGACATGGAAATGGCCCTGCCGCTCGATGCCCGTCAGGAAGGTGGTTTTGTGGACGCCGGCAGAGAGAATCTCCGCGTATGCCAGTTCCTCACTCTCCGGCGCATCGCCGCCCAGCACGCGGCCTGTCATCGTCTTCGGCGCGTCGATGCCCAGCAGTGACAGGATTGTGGGCGCAATGTCCGTGATTGAACTCGGAGCATCTGAAACCCGGCCCTGCGCGAGTCCCGCGCCGTAGCCCGCGAGAACGGCCGTGAACTCGCCGCGATGCAGCCCCCCATGCGTGCCGCCGCCTATCCGCAGATCGTTGTCGCCGGGGTCGTAAAAGACCGAATCCACATGCCCGGCCTGATCGGTCTGATTGTCGGCAGGCGTTTTCCCGAGGTGCACGAACAGGCCAGGAGCGCGCTCGCCGCCCGCACCCAACAGTTCCAGCGCAAGACTGCCATCCACCGTGCCGCTGGTGCTGCCCGGTTCACTGGCAGGGCTGAATGCGCCGCCGAACCATACCTGTTCCATCATGAAGTCCCGTATGTCCCGCAGTAAGGCCGGGTCATCATGTTTGAGCCACAGGCCCACGGCGCGGCCCGGTCGAACAAGCACCTGCGTTGCATGATCGTTGAACGATGCCGCCGCCTTGAAACCGGCCTGACAAAGAGCGTCGGCCACGTTGACTGTGCCGCCGATCGTCACATGGCCATGATCGGAAACGATAAACAACGTGATGCTGTCGCGCTCCGGCTGGGCGTCCCGCCATGCCCGCAGCTCTCCAATTACATCATCGCAGGCCCGCATAATCTCTCGTAGCTGGGTCGATTGCAGGCCGTGCAGATGGCTGACGCTATCGACTTCGGTGCACCATAGAATGGTGGCGGCGGGCTTGTCGTAGGGCCATACTTCGCGCTCAAATACCCGGAACGCCGTCATTGGTCCATCGGCGGAGATGCCCCCGGCCGGGATTTTCAGGGAACGATGGGCGCGGGCGGCAAACGAATGCGGGTAGCCGATCTGGGGATGGCGGACATTGAACCCGGTTTGTCCGCGCTGCTGGCCCTTCCAGTTC
>NZ_JBFUAY010000373.1:0-2894 GCF_056406015.1 Rhizobium sp. P1_E1
GGCTGACACCACATGTTGCCGAAGAGCTTGGCATCCACTTCATTCACCAGGATCGACTGCTGGTGCCGACCTTCACCGTCGGCGAAGCCCTGTTCCTCGGCCGGGAGCCGCGGATATCAGGCACGCCGTTCCTCGACCGCCGACTGATGCAGCGCCGCGCGTCTGATATTCTCAACGACTATTTCGGTATCCGCTTGCCGAACGCCGCCTTGATCAGCGAATTGTCGACTGCCGAAAAACAGATCGTGCAAATCACCCGCGCCCTCCTCAATCAGCCGAAAGTGCTCGTCTTCGATGAGCCGACGGCCGCCTTGGTGCGCCGCGAGGCCGATATCCTGTTCCGGTTGATCCGCCGTCTGCGCGACGAAGGCGTCACCATCATCTATATCTCGCATTACCTGAACGAAATCGAAGAGCTCTGCGACCACGTCACCGTGCTGCGCAATGGCCTCGACGTCGCCTCCCTGCCGATCGGCGACACTTCGGCCGGTGCAATTGCCCGGCTGATGGTCGAGCGCGACATCAAGGAGATGTTCCCGAAGCCGCAGGTGACGCCGGGCGAGGACATCCTCAAGCTCGAGCAGCTGTCGGCGCCAGGGAAATATAGCGACGTGAGTTTTACGCTTCGCCGCGGCGAGGTGCTCGGCCTCACAGGCCTGCTCGGCTCCGGCGCAAAGGAATTGGTCCGCACTCTCTTCGGTCTGGAGACCCCGGCTTCTGGCCATATCGAGATCAGCGGCAAGACCACCCGTTTCACCAATCCCACCCAGGCAGCCGGTCGCGAGATCGCACTGGTGCCGGAAGACCGGCGTCGCCACGGCGTCGCGCTCGACCTCAGCGTCGCGGAAAATATCAGCCTTTCGAGCCTTGGCCGCTTTACGCGTTTCGGCTTTCTCGATCGCAGACGCGAACAGAGAGAAGTGGACGCTCTGATTACGCGGCTGCAGGTGAAGACCAACGGGCGTGATGCCCTRCTGCGCACGCTTTCGGGCGGCAACCAGCAGAAGATCGCCATCGCCAAGTGGCTGAGCCGCCGTTCCGAGGTCTATCTCCTCGATGAGCCGACGGTTGGCGTCGATATCGGCTCCAAGGTCGAGATCTATACGCTGATCGGCGAACTCGCGTCGCGCGGCGCCGGCGTCATCGTGCTGTCTTCGGATCTGCCCGAACTCATCGGCATTACCGATCGCATCCTGGTGCTCTTCCGCGGCCGCGTGGTGCGGGAATTCATATCGTCGGAGACCACGACGGATGCGGTGCTGGCTCAATCGACCGGATCATCCGAGGGACATCGCCATGTCGGCTGAAGTGGAATTCGCGCCTTCCGGTTTTTCCGCTGCTGAACCGCCTCCCCGCCCGGCCGGCAATATTGCGGCTGCGGCATTGCGCTTCGGATCGCTGATCGCTTTCGCCGCCATCCTGATTATCTTCTCGCTGACCGCACCTTATTTCCTCAGCATCGGCAATATCGGCAACGTGCTTGGCCAATCGGCCATCTCCGGTGTGCTGGCCATTGGGTTGACGATCGTGCTGATCGCCGGCGGCTCCAATGTCGTCACCGGTGGCATCGACCTGTCGCTCGCTGCCAATATGGGTCTCAGCGCCGCCGTCTATGCGAGCCTGACGCAACTCGGCTACGGCGATGCGACGGCGATTGCCGCGACAATCTTGACCGGCGCCCTGATCGGCACGGTCAATGCCATTGCCGTCGTCTATGCCGGCATCGTGCCGCTGCTGGCCACGCTTGCCGTCATGAACGTCGTCGCCGGTCTGGAGTTGGTACTGACCGGCAATACCGTCCTGCCGGCCTCGACACCTTTCCTATCGGCGCTTTCCGCCTCGGATCCTTTCGGCATCCCGGTTCTTGCCTATGTGCTTCTCGGCTTCACGGCCGTCACCACGGCGATCGTGCAATATACGCCGCTCGGCCTGCGTCTCTACGCCGTTGGTGAGTTCCCGGATGCGGCGCGTGCCGCCGGTCTGCCGCTTCGCCGGCTGCTGGCTGGCGCCTTCGTCGCCAGCGGCGTCTCCGGCGGCATCGCTGGTATCCTGTCGGTTTCCTATCTGAGCGGCAGCACGACCGGTGCCGGTGAGATGCTGTTGCCCGTCGTCGTGACAGCCCTGCTCGGCTCGGTCTTTTCGCGCCGGCTGGTTCCAACGGTCACCGGAACGCTGCTTTCGGCCCTTTTGGTCGGCTTCCTGGTCAATGGTTTCCAGCTGCTGAACATTTCGAGCACGCTGGTCAGCGGCGTCCAGGGTGTGCTCATTCTCATCGTCGTTTCCGCGACCACGCTGCTGCGCCGACAGGAGGCCTGACATGTCGCTCCAGACCCCTCCCCTCGCCACCATCGGCTTGCCGCGTCTTATCGCTGGTGGTCTGGTGCGCTATGGCTTGATCCTCGCCCTGGTTGCGGTATTTGCCGCCTTTTCCGTGGCAACGCCGACGTTCCTGACGCCTGCGAACCTGCAGAGCATCCTCGTCAACAATTTCACGCTGCTTGCCATCGTCTCCATCGCCATGACCTTCGCCGTCGCGTCGGGCGGCATCGATCTTTCGGTGGGAACGGCGATGGATTTTGCCAGCTTCGCCTTCGTTTCGCTCGTCCTCGCCGGGCAGCCGGTGGCAGTCGCCGCACTCGCGGGACTGGCCGCCGGAGCGTTCGTCGGTGCGTTCAACGCGCTGTTGATTTCCGGGATCGGCGTGTCGCCGTTCCTCGCCACGCTCGGCACGCTGTTTATCGGCCGCAGCGTTCAGCAGCTGCTGACCAATGGCGGCAATCCGGTCTATCTGCCGCCGAACGGCGTGCCGGAAGCCTTCCGTTTCCTCGGCCACGGCACGATCGCCGGCTTTCCGGTGCCGCTTGCGGTTGCCATTGCCGTGATCGCGGCCGCTG
>NZ_JBFUAY010000374.1:0-2892 GCF_056406015.1 Rhizobium sp. P1_E1
CCATGATTCCCCTCCCTCCGACGCCTCCGCGTCGCAGTTGCTGTTTTCAAGATTGATGCGGGATGTCGACGCACCCTCCTCCCAGAGGGCGCGGTCCTCTTACGTCCTGGTGTAAAGATCGGCGTATTGCTGCCGCAGGATGTTTTTCTGAACCTTGCCCATCGTGTTGCGCGGCAAGTCTTCGGCAAAGATGATGCGCTTGGGTTGTTTGTAGCGCGCGAGCCGGTCCTGGAGGGCGCTGACGATGGCCTTTTCATCGAGGACAGCGCCGGGTTTGCGCACGACGACGGCGGTCACGCCTTCTCCGAAATCGGGATGCGGCACGCCGATCACAGCGCTCTCAACCACACCCTCGATCTGGTCGATCTCGCCCTCCACCTCTTTCGGATAGATGTTGTATCCACCGGAAATCACCAGATCCTTGCCACGGCCGACGATGTGGACATAACCGTCCCGGTCGATCTTGCCGAGATCGCCGCTGATGAAGAAACCGTCGGCGGTGAATTCGGCCGCGGTTTTTTCGGGCATGCGCCAATAGCCCTTGAAAACGTTCGGCCCCTTGATCTCGATCATGCCTGTTTCTTCAGGCGGCAGCGCGAGCCCGGTGGCGGGATCGGTGACGCGCACCGTCACATCAGGCAGCGGGAAKCCGACCGTTCCGGCAATCCGTTTCCCCTCATAAGGGTTGGACGTGTTCATATTGGTTTCCGTCATGCCGTAGCGCTCGAGAATGGCGTGACCGGTACGTGCCTGGAACTCGGTATGTGTTTCTGCAAGCAGTGGAGCCGAACCGGAAATGAAGAGGCGGATGTTGGCGACTGCTTGCTTGTCGAGGCGCGGGCTTTGCAGGAGGCGCACGTAGAAGGTCGGCACGCCCATCAGCATCGTTGCCTGCGGCATCAGCGACAGGATCTCCTCCGGGTCGAACTTCGACAGCAGGAACATCGAGGCGCCGGCGAGTAAAGTGACGTTCGTGGCGACGAACAGCCCATGCGTGTGGAAGATCGGCAAGGCATGGATCAGTCGATCGCCGGCGGTGACGCGCCAAAAATCTCGCAAGGTCAGGGCGTTCGAGAGCAGGTTCCCATGCGTGAGCATCGCCCCCTTGGAGCGTCCCGTCGTTCCCGAGGTGTAGAGGATCGCAGCCAGATCATCGGCGGAGCGCGAGGCATCGACAAAGTCAGCCGGCTCATCGCGGGCGAGATCCAGCAACGAGCCGCTGCCATCAGCGTCGAGAGTTTCGACGATCGCACCGCGGGGCTTGGCGATTGTCTCCACGCCCGCTCGAGCCGACGATGCAACAACCACCAAACGCGGCTCCGCATCGCCGATAAAATAATCGAGCTCAGCCAGCGTATAGGCGGTGTTGAGCGGCAGGTAAACGGCGCCGCTTCGAAGACAGGCGAGATAGAGGATCAATGCCTCGGCACTTTTCTCGACCTGCACCGCAACGCGGTCGCCGGGGCGAATGCCGAGCGTGTCCATCGCGCCGGCAATGCGGCCGGAAAGAGCGACGGCGTCGTCATAGGTCCATGTGCGCGTGTTATCGATCCGGATGAATGGTGCGTTACCGGGCGCGGCGGCCCGCATGGCGTCGAAAAGATGGTTGCTCACTTTCGCCCTCCTCCAAGCGTTGAGTTCACTATCTGTGCGAATGGCCGGGAGCCTTGCTGGCCATTGCCGCCGCTGCGGCTTTCGTCGTTCTGGTTGAGCAGGCTTTTGACAGCAGGCGAGGCAATCACTTCGCCGCGCTGCGCCAGAGCCTCGTGGTTGGCCACGATGTCGTCGAGCTTGTAGAGATAGTTGACCATCAGGCCGTGTGCCTGCTGCATCGCCTTTGCCGAGCGGTCGCCAAGAAAATTCAGTCTTTCAAGTCGAGCGCCGTTGCCGAGATGGAAGCGGGCGACCGGATCGACGGGGCGGCCCTCCGGCGTCCGTTCGACCAGGAAATAGCGCGCCGCAAGAGGCAGCAGCACGCGCTCCACTTCGGTCGCCGTCTTCTTGTCGTCGGGCCAGTTCGGATCGTCCAGCGCCGTCAGCGTTTCCGGGCGCGCCTTGGCAAGCCAGCGGGCAAAGCCTGGAACGGGCGATAGCGTGACGAAGTTCTTCAGGCCGGGCAGGTCTCGGCGCAGATCTTCAACGACCTGTTTGATCAGGAAGTTGCCGAACGAGATCCCACGCAAGCCATCCTGGCAGTTGGAGATCGAATAGAAGACGGCCGTCGTCGCCTCGTCGGCGTTGATCTGCTCCCTGCCCTCGTCGAGCACATCCCCGATCGCGCGGGGCACCGATCGTGTGAGCGCCACCTCGACGAACACCAGCGGCTCGTCGGCTAGTCGGGGGTGGAAAAAGGCAAAGCAACGGCGGTCGGCCGGCGCCAATCGCCGACGCAATTCCTCCCAGCCGGCGATCTCGTGCACCGCCTCGTATTTGATGATCTTTTCCAGGATGTAAGCCGGCGTCGTCCAGTCGATGGGCCGCAGCGTCAAGAAGCCGCGATTGAACCAGGAGCCGAACAGATGCGTGAAGTCGGCGTCAAGCGCGTGATAACCTGCGGATTGATCTTTGGAAGCAAGCAGCTGCTGGCGCATCCGGACGAGCTTGGCGGTGCCGTTCGGCGCGTGATTCAATCGGCGCAGAAGCTCCTGTCGCCGCGGCTCGGCTGCCTGGTGGAGAGCAATGATCGCGGCAGAGCTTTTGTCAGCGCGGTATTTATCAATCGCCTGGTCGAGCTTGGTTGTGTCAGGCCCGAACTTTTCATGCAGCATAAGGAGGAATTTCTGCGCGCCCTCGCTCTCGAGCGCGCCCCAGCGATCGAGTATCTCGGCGGCAAGCGCCATGCCCGAGGCCTCGCCCCGGCTCGACAGCAGCATTTCACAGAGTGTCTGGAGA
>NZ_JBFUAY010000375.1:0-2889 GCF_056406015.1 Rhizobium sp. P1_E1
TTGCAATCCACGCAATCCCCGACCGATAGGCCATTGACTAAAGCCTTCTTGGCGTGACGCGACCGCTGCTCGCCCCGCCAGTCATTGTAGGTGACGACAAGAGAATTTTCGTCGAGCATCGCACCCTGGATGCGTGGCCACGGACACATGTAGGTGCACACCTGCTCGCGCATGAGACCGCCGAGCACATAAGTCGTTGCGGTAAGGATGGCGACCGTGGTGAAGGCGGCTGCAGGCGCGCGGCCGGTGAACAGCGAAACAAGCAGGCTCGGCGCGTCGGCAAAATAAAAGATCCACGCTCCGCCAGTGACGACGCCGATCAGGAGCCAGATCGAATGTTTGACGACACGCTTCCTCAGCTTGGCGAAGCTTAAGGGGCCAGCGTCAAGCTTCATTCGCGCGTTTCGATCGCCTTCGATCGCACGTTCGACGACGAGAAAAAGATCAACCCAGACGGTCTGCGGACAAGCGTAGCCGCACCATGCGCGGCCAACCGCGGAAGTGACGAGAAACAGGCCGAACCCCGCCATGACGAGCAGACCCGCTACATAATAAAATTCCTGAGGCCAGATTTCGATGAAGAAAAAGAAGAAGCGCCGTGAAGAAAGGTCGATGAGGATTGCCTGGTCAGGCGCGTAGGGACCGCGATCCCAGCGAATCCATGGCGCGAGATAGTAGATGCCAAGCGTAATCAGCATGACGATCCACTTGAACCGACGGAATCGTCCCTCTGCACGCTTGGGAAAAACCTTCTTCCGAGGTGTGTAGAGAGGCTGCCGGTTGCGACGGGCATTGACCGGCTCGACATTGAGCCGCTCGATGTTATCGGGATCTGGTGCAGTGTAGAGGTTCATGGGACCTATCCGATTTCACCCGCCCTTGTCCCATCTGCCGCGCATCCGTTCCTTGATGCAGATCAAGAAATGCCCAAATGCAATCTCGTGGGAAAGTGATCTTCCCGAAAAGGAACAGGCCACGCCCTGGACAGAGGGCGCGGCCCGCAGGAGCTGCCGAGGAAAGGCACGATTGGGACATCCTCGACGAGGCTAGGGACTAACGGCGAGTCTGCTTGTGGTCCTTGACCCAGGTCAAACTTACGATCGAATTGCCGATCTTTGCCGGGTCGTCCTGATCGGACGGTGGCGGTGTGGCCTTGGCGCGCGCCGACACACGTGATCGTATGGTAGCGCGCTGCGTGCCATAGAGATCGAGGATCGGGTTGTGGCCGTGAGCTGCCATGGCTTTTCTCCTCACGTCCCGCCGCCAAGCGAATGCACGAAAATGGTAAGTTCCTTGACCGCCGTGTCGCCGAGACGCCCTGCCCAGGCAGGCATGACGCCATGCTTGGGAGCGGCCACCTGACGGATGATCGCATCCTCGCCGCGTGCCTTCAGCCAGATCGCATCGGCGAGATCCGGCGCGCCCATGTCGGCCTTTCCTTTGGYGTCGTCGCCGTGACATGCGGCACAGTTATCGAGGAAGACCTGCTTTCCGGCCTCTGCGAGACCGGGGTCCGACGGTGTATTGGTCAGTCCCCAGACGTAAGCCGCGACCTGCCTTGTCTGGACGGGATCCAGAACATCGGCAAAGGGCGGCATCTCGGAAGTATGAGTGTCCGTATCCCCATCGAAGCGAATCCCATGCGCGATCGTCGCCTGGATGGCATCCAGGTCTCCGCCCCACAGCCAATCGTCGTCGTTGAGGTTCGGAAATCCCGGCCCGCCGCTTGCTCCCGAGCCATGGCACGGCGCGCAGTTCACCTTGAATGCAGACGCGCCGCCGGCGACCGCGAATTCGCGAAGGGCAGAATCGGAATCGATCTCGTGCACCGTCTTGGCGGCGATCAGATCATGCAGTGTCGTCTGCGATGCTTTGGCCTGATCCAGGTTCTGCTGCAACTCGGCGCGGCTGGAGAAACCCAGCATGCCCTTCGTGGCGTCGGTAACCATCGGGATCGCGGGATACGCGATCGCATAGCCCAAGGCCCAGACGATAGTGGCGTAGAAGGTCCACACCCACCAGCGGGGCATCGGATTGTTGAGTTCGCGGATGCCGTCCCATTCATGTCCGGTCGTTTCGACGCCGCTAAATTCATCGATATGTTTTTCCGACATCTCAATCATCCTTCAAGGGAATATCGGCGGCCTCTTTCGCCGTTTGCTTGCTGCCTGGGCGAAGGGTGAACACAACGACGCCGACGAAGAATGCCGCCATTGCCAGAAGGCCCCAGCTGTCGGCGAAGTGTCTCATTGCAGTGTAGGTTTCCATGGATCACCTCATCGGTAGCCGGTCGYGTCGTCGTAGGTCGAGAAATCGACCAACGTTCCGAGCATCTGCAGGTAGGACACCAGGGCATCCATTTCGGTCAGCGCAGCAGGATCGCCGTCGAAATCGCCGGTCTTCGCCTTCGGATAGCGGGCAAGCAGGGCCGTCGTATCTGCGTTCGGATCGGCTTGGGCCTTCATGTCGGCCTCCGCATTCGCCAGCATGTCGTCGTTGTATGGCACGCCCACGTCCTCATTGGCCTTCAGGTCCATTCCCACGTCCTTGACCGTCACCCTCTGCTCTTTGAGGAAGGCGTAACTCGGCATGATCGACTCCGGCACGACCGCCCGTGGATCCGCGAGATGCTGGACATGCCATTCGTTGGAGTAACGTGCCCCGACACGGGCCAGATCCGGCCCGGTTCGCTTGGATCCCCATTGGAAAGGATGATCGTACATCGACTCGGCCGCGAGCGAATAATGGCCGTAGCGTTCGACCTCGTCGCGGAACGGCCTGATCATCTGGCTGTGGCAGAGGTAGCAGCCTTCGCGGATGTAGATGTTCCGGCCGGCCAATTCGAGCGGCGTATACGGCCGCATGCCTTCCACCTTTTCAATCGTATTC